>NZ_JBNPLL010000006.1:0-124626 GCF_050313455.1 Collinsella sp. SGI.180 | reverse complement strand
CTGCCTCCACACCGGAGCGCCCTTCCCCTTCGATTGGATACCCGCCTGGCCTGGGACCTGTTGCGGGTTAGGCCTATTGTTCGCTTGGATATCCCAGGTCAGACGCGTATCCAATTGCCGAAAGTTCCCGGTCGTATACGCGGCCGTCTTGATCGGAGTATCCATGTACCAGCGTATTTAATTACTGCGCTGGAATAGAACACATGTTTGATAAATTAATTTAGCATCAGACAGCGGGCACGGTTTCAATCGAATCCGTGCCCGCTGCTGTATGTGTGAGCAGTGTGAACAGGGGACGTAGCCCCGTTCACACCTGGACCCATGTCGGCACCGGTCAATGTCCACGATGCTTCTGCTTACGCTTCAGCTTCCGCTGCTCGAAGCGCGCCGCTTGGGGCTCGGGTCGCTTCTGTCCATCAGGGATGCATTCACGAAGGTCCTCATCGCCCGCGCGGGAGTTCGAACGCGCGCAAATCGATCCGGACGCAAGCGAAGCCCCAGTCAGCTCCATGACTTATGGGAAAGCCACCCTTTGCAGGCTTCTTACCCTTGTTGTGGCGGTTGTTGTTTACGGTGTTGTTTGCGTTCGCATTGGCAGAGGAGCTGTCGCCGTTGCCCCTCCGTTTTCGTCAGTACCGGGCTGGGTGGTTGCCTTTCAGCCTGCATGCAAGGTGAGCTCGGGCCCAGCGCCGTCTTTTTATAAGCGCTTTGGCGAAAACGTCCTGCTTATCAGAAGGATTTAGTCCCAATTAAGAAAGGAGCGGAAAGAGAGCCATATGCAATAGCAATGATTTTGCTATTGCATCTTTTGCTTGCATTTGCCTTAATAAATCCAATATTAAAATAAGACGCAATCGTATCCTTTTACCAAATCTGAGCAAGCGCATGCATGTCCCAGCTCAGATTCAAAAGACTTTGAAAGCGAGATGCCATGAGCAAAAAATGCAGGGTGCTAACCTTTATCGCTGCAGTGACACTCTGTGCATTGACTATGCCGATATCGGCCTTCGCGGCAACCACATTCGAAGTTGGCAGCGGAGAACAATTCAAAGAAGCGGCAGGCAAAGTAAACGCTGCCGCCGAGGGTGAGTACATCATTGAACTCACCAACGATATTCAAACTGGGGAAGTTGTGTTCTCCTCTTCGTGTCCTGTAAGTATTGTTGGCAACGGACACACCGTGACGGTTAATCCGAACAACAGGATTGCCGTAAATCGGAATGCTCAATTGAACTTGGGCGCGGCAGACGGTAGTGACACGCTAATAATTAGCGGTGGAAACGTGCAGTGCGGCGATGGACCTGGCATGTTGTATATCGAAGGCACGTGCAATATGTACCACGGCGTTACCATTGCCGACCGTATAGGCAATAACTACTTTGGCGGCGGCGTAACCGTACGGGGCGGCACCTTCCATATGTACGGCGGCACTATCGATAACTGCGGCATTACCGGCGGATCCGTTTGCTATGGTGGAGGCGTTGCGGTTATCTATGGTGGCTCATTCATCATGGACAGCGGCGAAATCAAGAATTGCTTCGTCACTTCTCCCTACAAAGACGACTCGATCTATCCCATTATCACGTCTGTCGGCGGCGGCGTATTCGTTTCCGGCGGATCTTCGTTTGTCATGACGGGCGGAACCATTTCGAACAACAAGGCAAACGAAATGGGAGGCGGCGTTGCCGTTGTTGCATCGAGAACAGAAGTCAGCAGAGGATGGGGCAACCTCGAGAGCTCCGCGCAAATCCTTGGCGGTACCATCAGCTACAACGAAGCACACGACGGCGCAGGCGTGCTCGCTTCCGCGTATTTTTACACCGATGCAAGGAACCTGTGCGCTTCCACCCCGAGCGTAGGCGCCGCCGAAAAGCCGGGTCTGTTCCTTGAGAACACCACCATAACCGAAAACACAGCGAATCAGGACGAAGGCTACGGCGGCGGTGTGCTTGTAGTGAGGATGAAATCACCTGCCGCAGCAGAAATTAGCGACTGCACGATAACAAAGAACAGCGCCGCTAAAGGTGGCGGCGTTGCATCGTATCTTTACGACACCAGCTTGACCGTCGACGGATGCACCATCACCGGCAACATGGCGTCAAATTACGGCGGAGGCTTTGCCGCAGAATCGAATTCCCGCGAAGGCGCAGGCACCACCATCACCAACACCAAACTGTGCAACAACAGCGCGGGTAAGGCGGGTTCCGACGTCTACCTGAGCGGCTCTGTTGCAAAATTGTCAGCCGCAAAAGACATGAACGAGCCTTACCTGGGCAAACCCGATGACGTGACTAACAAAAAGATTGATGGTTGGTATCTTGACAACGAAGGTGCCCGCTACACAACGCAGACAAAAGATCAGCGTAGCGAGTACTCCAACTATGCCAACATCGGCTCCGATGGCAAGGTTTATCTGGTTGCCGCCGCAAATCCGTCTTTGGTAAAAATCACCTTCGCGAATGAAGACGGCACCATTATCTATAGCGAAACCTTGTACGAGATCGGCACGAAAGCAGACGAAATTGAGGTACCCACTCCTACGAAACCGTCTGACGACAAGTACGACTACGTGTTCGATTCGTGGGACAAGAAAATCACCGACGCGACAGAAGACGTTGTCTACAAAGCCAAGTTCAAAAAGGTGCCCAAGAACAATCCGGGCAATTCCGATGCCGGCAAACCCGACGCGGGCGCCCCAGGCAACAACACCCCTGGCGCGGGCGGATCTCAAGCTAACGGCAGCAACGCGAACACCGATAGCGCTATTCCTCCGGTGGGTGATCATACGGCAACAGTGCTTGGCGCTGCTCTGACCGGAACGGGTGTGCTTGCATTGGCAGCTGCAATCTGCGCGCGCAAAAGAAAGCGCATCTGATAAAACAAGGCGCTCTCTTTTCGCTTGCCGCAAGAAGTCGGTACCGCGTGGGTGCGAACTGCGGCCCAAACTTATACGGCTCAATAAATAAGCTGCAAAGGACTGGCCCCGGATTTTCTCCGGGGTCAGTCCCTTCAATTTGACCCGACTCCTCCGAGCGTTTCAGTGGGTTGCGTAGACGTCGAGGTCAGTCATCCCTAAAGGGCCCGAAGTCGAATCACGTCCGCTCAGATCTCGTCCTTGATATAGCCGAAGGCCTGTTCGGCCGACTCGCTATTCAGGCGGTTGTCCTTGATGCCTATTCCGAAGGACGCAAGCGAGCGATATCAAGTCGTCGCGATTCCCAATGCTCATCTTGACCGCGTGCCATTTGGGCAGGCGGCGCATCTATGGCTCCCATGTTGGTTTTCGACGTTGTATAAGGCAATCGCAATCGTCTTGAGCTTCTTTAGGGAACTTGAACAAGAGATATGGCCTGCTGGCGATTGATTAACTCCATTCGTTTTGGTTACAAGAAAACATACTGCGCGCCTGCAGCATGAAGAAGAGGGAATCTATATGAATATCGTTGTATTGAGTGGCAGCCCGCGCAAGGGTGCCAATACCGACACCATGGTCGAGGCGTTTGCCGAGACCGCGCGTGAGGGCGGCCATACGGTCGAGATCATCCGCGTTGCCAGCAAGAAAATCGCCGGTTGCCTGGGGTGTCAGTATTGCTTCGCCCACGAGGGCACTTGCGTGCAGAAGGATGACATGGCCGATGTGATCGAGTCGTTGCAAGACGCCGATATGGTCGTCTTCGCCTCGCCTATCTACTGGTTCGATATCACCGCGCAGGAGAAGGCCGCCATCGACCGCCTGTACGCCTTCGGTGCTACGGGCTTCCCGTTCACCAAGACAGCCCTTTTGCTCGATAGCCACAGCGAGGGCGTCTATGATGCGACGATCGCTATGTACAAGTCGACCTGCGCGTACTGCAAGTGGGAGGACCAGGGCATTGTCACCATCAGCGGTATGACCGAGCGCGACAGCATGGCCTCCTCGCCCAAGTTGGAAGAGGTGCGAGAGCTCGCTCGCAAGCTCGCCTAAGGACAAGAAGAACGCATGGCAATCGGTGTTGGTGGAAAATGCTTGCTATCCTTACCAAGAGGAATGCTGATTACCATGCGTTGATGCTTCCGCGGACAATTCCGGCGTGCTAAAACGCCTTCTCGTTCAAGAATTCCCTGAACGCGGGAATGTCAAAGCCAACGAGACCACGCCCTCGCTCTCCGATGACGCCGTCCTCGAGGAGACGGCGTTTATATTGGCTTGCATAGTTGCCGGCAACGCCCATGCGTTTGGCTATCTCCGAGACCCTGCTGGGGCCAGAGTCGGGCAGCATCGCGAGCAAAAACTCAATGTCTTTATCGGAAAGCTCCCGATAGGTCGTTTCGAGAATTCGATCGCGCAGCTCCATACGGGCAAGCAGAGAACCCTGCTGGACATCAGGTGCGCTGATTTTGGGCGAGTTCTCCGAAACATCCCATGTGCGATATCCGACGAGCTGCATCATGTAGGGGAATCCGTCGACGGCCTTCACAGCATCCTCGAGCGCTTCTGGTGTGATTGAACGTCCTCCGGCCTCAACAGTTTTGCGAAACGCGTTTGCAATTTCAACGTCAGTGATTCGTCCTAACTGATGATATTGGGAACGCCTGAGGAACGAGACGGAATCGTTACGCAGCAACGCCGATACTTTGTAGGGCAGTCCTGCCATGAGTAGGGCAACTTTTTTACCTTCGCGTACAAAGTGCTGGTAAACAGAGGCAAATTGAAGCATTTCTTCGAGATCGACGGTGACTTCATCGATGGTGATGAGAAGTCCGATGTCATGTTTTTCGAGTTGCTTAAAGATACCATTCATGCGTGTGCGCCAGTTGCCCTGGGCCTCTTGAGCATATGTCCAATCGATGCCCATTGGACCAATTTGAACGCCGTTTATGCGCGCGTGACGCTGTGAGAGATAGCTATCTGCGGCTTCTTTGGTTCGCTCGATAATATCTTCGAGCATGCCTGGCATGGCGGAGACATTTGCTGCGATCCAGCCGTGTTCAAGCGCCGTTTCTGAAAGGAGCGAGAGAAGCGCCGTCTTGCCCGTTCCCCTTGCTCCCGTAATAATAGTCGACAGGTTGGGATCTCCCGGGCCGTTGATAAAGCCACGGTTGATGTCGCGCAGGATATGCTCGCGACCCGCTAGAAAGGGAGGGACGCTTCCAAATGTTGGGGTAAAGGGGTTCTTGCTGTACTCCATGGTAGCTCCTTTGCAAGTTTTGCTAATTTTTGCAAGTTTTGCTAACTTTTGCAAGTTTTGCTAACGACAGACCAAAGGGCATCGAAGCAGTGGCGCTGACATGTTGTTTTACGCAGAAAAATAAGCAGAAATCAATTTATCTGCGTTAAAAAATAGTTGAGAAGAAAAACGACGAGTCCCGGGCGCAATGCCGTTGCGTTCCGGGCCTCGTCGCTTTGCGAAGTGTCTAACGATCTCGTTGCCGTCGTCCTAGTCAAACAAACTCGGCATGTCGTTTTCTTTCATGAGGGCACCGGCAGAGGGGAGACTCTGCGCGGTGAACTTCTCTGCCGAGACGCCGGCGCCAAGGATCTCCTCGGTCGTGCCGACGGTGGTGACCGAGCGACCCTTCTTGGCGGTAAAGGCCTGGACGCCCTGCGTGTTGGTGGTCGTCTTGGTCTTGAGCAGCGACGTGTTGAAGTTCATCAGGCGGTAGTCGCTCGAGACCAGCGCGATGTCGCGGTCTTCCTTGAGCACCTGTGCATACAGCAGTTTGCTGCCGCCGTAGATGGCGTTCTTGAGGCGCTTGCGGTTGGTCTTGGTAACGTATCCGGCAAGTGCGACACGCACCACGCGGCCGTTCTCAAAGACAAACAGCACGTCGGCCTTGTAGTCCTCGGGGTCGATGACCCAGATCACGCTCTCGTCGGGTTCCATCTCGAGGTCGGTGGGCAAGTACGAGCCCAGCTGGGCCGACTTGGTGTCCTCAAACGCCGCAACCTTGCACTTGTATACCTGGCTCTTGTTGGTAAAGACCAGCAGTTCGTGGGTGTTGGAGGACGGGAACTCGATAAAGGGTTTGTCGCCGTCTTTGTACTTGAGCGCCGCAGCCTTCTTGAGCACGCGGTCGGTCATCTTCTTAAGGTAGCCATCGCGCGAGAGCATGATGGTCACCGGGTACTCCTCGACCTCGGGCTCCAGGCTTACCTCGATGACCTCGTGGGGCTCGATCCTGCCCGTGCGGCGCGGCATCACGTACTTCTTGTTGACCGCGGCCAGCTCGTCGCTGATGACCTTCTTGATGTTCTCTTCGCTGGAGAGGATCTCCTCTAGCTCGGCAATCTCGCCCTCAAGCTTAGCGATGTCCTTGGTACGGTTGAGGATGTACTCCTCGTTGATGTTGCGGAGCTTAAGCTCGGCAACAAACTCGGCCTGGGTCTCGTCGATGTCGAAACCCTTCATAAGGTTGGGCACGACCTCGGCCTCGAGCTTGGTGCCACGGATGATGGCGATGGCCTTGTCGATGTCGAGCAAGATCGCCTCGAGGCCGTGCAGCAGGTGCAGGCGCTCGGACTTTTTGCCCAAGTCAAAGTTAATGCGGCGACGCGTGGACTCAATACGCCACTTGACCCACTCGTGCAGGATCTGGCGTACGCCCATAACGCGGGGGTAACCATCGACCAACACGTTAAAGTTGCATGAGAACGAATCCTGCAGCGTAGT
Organism: Collinsella sp. SGI.180; assembly: GCF_050313455.1. Taxonomy (NCBI): domain Bacteria; kingdom Bacillati; phylum Actinomycetota; class Coriobacteriia; order Coriobacteriales; family Coriobacteriaceae; genus Collinsella; species Collinsella sp. SGI.180. The sequence continues at coordinate 117,976 of NZ_JBNPLL010000006.1, read as the reverse complement.
CGAGCGATAAAGCTTCGCCATGAGCTTGTCGGGGTCGACACCGCGCTTAAGATCGATGGCGATACGCAGGCCCGAGAGGTCGGTCTCGTCGCGGATGTCAGCGATCTCCTTGACCTTGCCCTCTTTGGAGAGCTTGACGATGCGATCGATGATGACATCGGTCTTGGTGGTGTAGGGGATCTCGTAGACCTCGATAATGCGCTCTTCGGGAATCCAGCGCCAGCGGGAGCGGATCTGGAAGCTGCCAAGGCCGGTCTCGATAATCTTTTCCATCTCCTCGCGGCGGTAGATAATCTCACCGCCGGTCGAGAAGTCGGGCATGGGCATGTACTCGAGCAGATCGCAGTTGGGATCCTGCAGGTAGTGCATGGTGGCGGTGCAGACCTCGTTGAGGTTGAAGCCGCAGATGTCAGACGCCATGGCGACGCCGATGCCCTTGTTGGCCGAGACAAGGATGTTGGGGAACGTGGTGGGCAACAGGCGCGGCTCCTTCATGGCGCCGTCGTAGCTGTCGACAAAGTCGACCGGGTCCTTGTCGATGTCCTTGAAGATCTCGGCACTGATGGGGGAGAGCTTGGCCTCGGTGTAACGTGAGGCGGCGTAGCTCAGGTCACCCGAATAGTACTTGCCAAAGTTGCCCTTCGACTCCACGAAGGGGGCGAGCAGCGCCTCGTTGCCGGTGGCCAGGCGCACCATCGTCTCGTAGATCGCGGCGTCGCCGTGCGGGTTGAGCTTCATGGTTTGGCCCACGATGTTAGCGCTCTTCTGGCGCTCACCTTTGAGCAAGCCCATCTTGTACATGGTGTAGAGCAGCTTGCGGTGCGAGGGCTTAAAGCCGTCGATCTCGGGGAACGCACGCGAGACGTTGACGCTCATGGCGTAGGGCATGTAGTTGACCTCGAGCGTCTGCGTGATCGGCTGATTGGTGACCTCGGAGTGCAGGCCGATGACGTTCTCGGCGTTGACCTGCTTTTTCTTTGGCTGGTTCTTCGTCTTCTTCTTTGCCACGATTTCCTCTTGAACTTCTTATGGGCCGTCGTTATCGATTTGCTGCTACTGCAGGTCCAGCTGGTCCAGGTATTCCTTGCCGTGCTCCGAGATATGGCGCTTGCGGCCCGCCTCGTCGCTGCCCAGCAGAAGGTTGAACATGGTCTCCATCTTGGTGACGTCTTCGGACTCCACCTTGATCAGACGACGCGTCTCGGGGTTCATGGTGGTGAGCCACATCATGTCCGGGTCGTTCTCACCAAGACCCTTGGAGCGGTTGATGGAGCACTTCTGGTCGCCGATCTCCTTAAGAATGCCGTTCTTCTCGAGCTCGGTGTAGGCAAAGTAGGTCTTTTCTTTGCAGTTGATCTCGTAGAGCGGCGACTCGGCGATATATACGTAGCCTTCGTCGATAAGCGTGGGCACCAGGCGATAGAGCATGGTGAGCACGAGCGTACGGATGTGATAACCGTCGACGTCGGCGTCCGTACAGATGATGACCTTGTTCCAGTTGAGGTTGTCCAAGTCGAAGGCGCCCAGGTTCTTGATGCGCTTGTCCTTGATCTCCACGCCGCAGCCCAGCACGCGCATGAGGTCCATGATGATGTCGGACTTAAAGATGCGCGGATAGTCCTCCTTTAGGCAGTTGAGGATTTTGCCTCGGACGGGCATAACGCCCTGGAACTCGGCATCGCGCGAGGTGCGAATGGCGCCTGCTGCCGAGTCGCCCTCTACGATGTAGAGCTCGCGACGGCTCTTATCCTTGGAGCGGCAGTCGATGAATTTCTGCACGCGGTTGGCCATGTCGGTCTTCTGCTGCAGGTTGGTCTTGATGCTCTGGCGCGTCTTCTCGGCATTCTCGCGCGAGCGCTTGTTGATGAGCACCTGCTCCATGATCTTGTTGGCGGCATCTTTGTTCTCGATCAAGTAGGTCGAGAGGCGCTCCTTAAAGAATGCCGTCATGGCCTGCTGGATAAAGCGGTTATTGATGGCCTTCTTGGTCTGGTTTTCGTAGGACGTCTGGGTGGAGAAGCAGTTGGTCACCAGCACCAGGCAGTCCTGGACGTCCTGCCACTTAATGCCGCTCTCGTTTTTGTTGTATTTGCCCTGTTGCTTAATGTAGGCATCGATGGCGCTGGTGAGGGCACTGCGGGCCGCCTTTTCGGGTGAGCCGCCGTTCTCGAGCCAGGAGGAGTTGTGGTAGTACTCCTGCATCGTGAAAGTGCGCGAGAAGCACATGCAAGCAGTGATTTTTACGTTGTAATCGGGCAGATCCTCGCGATCGCGACCGCGACGGTCGGCTTCGATAAAGAAGGGCTCGGTAAGGTAGTCGGTACCGACCTTCTCGAGCACGTAGTCCTCGATGCCCTTGGGATAGCAGAAGTCCTCTTCGGAAAACTCGCCGTCGTCGCCCTCGATGCGCAGCCGGAAGGTCACGTTGGCGTTGACCACGGCCTGGCGGCGCATGGTCTCGCGATACCAATCGTGGGGGATGCTGATGGAGGTAAAGACCTCAAGATCGGGGCGCCACTTGATGGTGGTGCCGGTGCGGTCCTCGTCGCTGGGCTCAACCTCGAGTGCTTTCTTTTTGGCGCCGACGACCTTGCCCTTCTTAAAGTGCAGGGAGTACTTGTTACCGTCGCGCCAAACCGTGACGTCCATGTACTCGGAGGCGTACTGGGTTGCGCACGAGCCCAGGCCGTTGGTGCCGAGCGAGAAGTCGTAGTCGCCGCCCTGGTTGTTGTTGTACTTGCCGCCGGCGTAAAGCTCGCAAAAGACGAGTTCCCAGTTAAAGCGCTTCTCGGAGGGGTTCCAGTCAAGCGGGCAGCCGCGGCCGTTGTCCTCCACCTGAATGGAGCCATCGCGAAAGGCGGTAAGGGTGATGAGCTTGCCGTAGCCCTGGCGCGCCTCGTCAACGGCGTTGGACAGGATCTCGAAGGCGGCATGCGCGCAGCCGTCGAGCCCGTCCGAGCCAAAGATGACGGCGGGGCGCAGGCGTACGCGCTCCTCGTCCTTGAGCTGACGAATACTGTCGTTACCATAGTTTGCGGTGTTTTTTGCCATGCTCGCTCTCTCGATGCTCCTTTGCTGCGTTTTAGTCATATAGATAGTCAAGGTAGCATAGCCCAGCCCTTGGGCGATTCCAACCAACACGAAATCCATCGAACAATCGTTCGGAGTTCGATGAGGATTCGTTTACTCGCACAAAACCGAGTCGGTATTGTGCGAGTAAGTTTGAATAGCGAACCGAAGTTGTAATGTCCGCATAGCGATGACGAATGAGCCGAGTCGGCGTCTCTCACAAAAGTAACTAGGAGCTAGCGGGGCCTATCCGAATTGACCTCATTGGCGGTATCGGCTTCGAGCGCCGTGCGGCGGGCGCTGTAGGCGACGAGGCCGGCGCCTGCCGCGGCGAGTGCTGCAGCGGCTGCCGTAAGGGGAGCGCATGTATCGCCCGTGCCCGCAAGCGCGCCCGCTTTTCCGGGGCGCTTGCTATTGTTGTGGTCCTTGCCGCTGCTGGAGCTGCTTCCGCCGGAGCCGCCGCCCTTGTCAGTACCGCCGCCACTCGAGCCGCCACCGTCGTCCGCCGTCATCGGTGCATCGTGAAGCCCCGTCGTATCCGCGCTGTCGCATACGCCGACCTGAACTTCTGAGCGTTCGCATGCCGCGTCGGGCACATGAAGCTCGTGCAGTACGGCACCCAGCGCCGAGTTTGCACCCGGCCGAATTTCCTCGAGCGTTACGGGATCGAGCGCCACCAGATTATGCGCCTTCGCATACAGCGTTACGCGTTTGCCCACTTCGTCGCTCCAGCTCTCGGGGATGGCAAAGCTCATGCGGAACTGTGCCGTGCAACCCGGTGCCAGCACGGCGTTGCCGTTGTCGGCTACCAGCGGGTGCGTTGCAAAACGTGCGCCCAGCGTCTCGAGCGCGTACTTCACGTGTGCCATGTCTTTGGCCGAAGCATCCTCGGCAAGCTCTGGATCGTAGATCGAAACCATGCGTGCGTTCAGTCCGAATCCGATGGATGCGCTGGAGAACGGCTGGCTGGAGCCCTCTCGGTACAGATCGATCGTGCCGGCGGTCAGCAAGGTGTTGCCGTCGTTTCGCACCGTGACCATGAAGGATTCGCCTGCTGCTCCGGGTACCACCGCGCCCGAGGTAGCGACCGCGCCCGTCGGAGTGGCACACGCCACCAAGGGCACTTCGATGCCGTGCAGCTCTGCCTCGCTCTTCTCCGCGCTCACAATGTGCGTGGCGAGTGCGGAGAGCATGCCTCCCGACGTCAAAAATGTCGTTATCTGATCGACGGGATGGTCCAGCTCGCACATCACGAACGGCTCCGTGAACAGATCGCCTGCCAAGGTGCTGGCGAAGATGCGGAAGTGCTTGCCCATCACTGCTACCGGGTTGCCTTCTTCGTCGTAGGTTTGTCCCACCTTGCCATCGGTGTTCTCTACATAGAGCACGCACCTGCCGTTGTTGCTTACGCTAAACGATGCCGGGCCACAGCCTGCGGCACCCACGGGCTGCGTTGCAAATGCCGATGCGCCTCGCGTCCAAGTAATATGCTGCAGTTGCTCGTTGACGGTTGCCAAAAAGCCCGAATGTTGTGGCCATGGCACCGCATGAGGTACCGTGGCGTCTGGTGACATAACGTCCCAGCACGCAATGGACTGGCCGATCACGGCGTACGATGCGCAGCCGCAACCGTCTGCGGTCTCGTACGCAACGGACACCACCATTTTGCCGTTGATATTCTCGGGCTTGCCCAGCTCGATACTCGACGGTGCTTGCGGAAAGCGGAGGACCTGACGGAACGTGAGACTGTCGCCCAAATCATCCGACCACAAGGTAAAACATTCCAGCGCAACCTCGGCCTCGCTGCCGAGCGCCTTTTCTGCGGTGGTTCCGCGGCGGTGGAGGTAGGCACCCGACAGGCGCCCGTCGACGAGCGTCTTGCCCACCGTGATACGCGGGCACTGCAGACAATGGTAGCCATCCTCCTGAAGGCGGCCGCGCGAGATGCTGCGCCACGACGTATACGACACCACGCGAACTTCGCTATTACTTATGCGCAGGCGCACGACGGACAGTATGCCGGCTGTGCTTGCCGTATCGAAAAGGGTGTTGTCACCGGCGGGGCGCTCGCCCGAGATCAGCAGCACGTAGGCGTCCTGGTTTCCTCTTCCGTCCGTATATTCCACCACGTCGAAGTCGTAATCGAATATGCCGTCGCGCTCCACGTCGCCCTCGCCAAACCCAAGGGGAAAGTCCACGGGAGTGGGAGCGGACCACGTGCCGTTTGCCTTTGTGTGCACCACCAGGCGCGAGCGGCCATTGTCGCCGTAGCGCACCGAGGCGATACGGAACAGACATTCTACGCCGGCAATCATTGCCAGCTTCATGTGGGCTTCGCTGAGCACGCCAGCAAACAGCACGTTGTCGCTCGAGGGTTTTATGCCGCCACGCTCGTCCTCCGATACACCAGCAGAATTGGCGTTGGGGTCCGCAGCGGCGTCCTTCGCCTGCCCGATATAGGTGTACTCATACATCGGCGCGGCGTTTTCTATCAGTGTATGGACGAAATGCTCGATCTGTCCCGTGTCGTCGCTTTCTGCATCCGCCTCGAGCTCAATGCGCGTGACCGCTTGATCCCAATCGCGCACGACAGGCGCGACGTTTACGGCAGTGGCCTTAACCTCGGCGCGTGCGAGCAGCTCGGCGTTGGTGACGATGGTGGCCGATGCGATAAATTGCGGCACGCCGCCTGCCTCGGCGTTGCCGGCCGTGCCGAAGCGGGCATCCAACGTGTAAGGCGTATCTCCACCCAATGCGAGCTCAGAGCGCTGGAGCACATACTGGTTGCCATTGTTCACCGACATATTCCACGAATCGAGGAGTGTGGGCCACGACCCCGACCAAGCCTTGGTGGTCCACTTGAACATTACGAACTGGAGTATCACATCGACATCGACGTCTGCACCTACGCGCAGTCGCGGAAGCTGGTGTCCATCTGCCTTCTCGTACCCAATGAACAGCGTGAGGGATGCGGCGCCGCGCACGGCAGACGAAGCGACGCCTGCAACGCCGGCGCCAAAGGTGACGGCAAGCCCGATCTGGATGGTGAACGAGCCCGAGGTGTTTGAATAGTCGAGCGAAATGTTTTTAAAAAACGCCGCGCCGCTGCCGTGCGTGTGGGCACCCACGGCGAGCGCCAGCTTCGCCAGCACCCAGGGGTTGACGTTTAGGAAAAACGGCACCGGTCCTAGGGTAAACTGCTCGGTCCAATTGAGGTCGGTTCTTACCTGGAAGAGGGCCTTAATATTGCCAAATGCGGGGTCGTTGTTGTCACCCCAGGTTTTGCCCACCCAGTCGTAGGCGAGCGATCCGTACAGCTGTGTGGCGATATCCATCGTAAAACGCGGCGTGCAGTGGTGACGAAGCAGCTTAGTGTTCCTTGGATCGGTGCCCGAACCGGCACTCATACTTTTGTACTGATTCCACTTCCCCTCCATCTCGTCGAGGTAGCGGTTTGCCTGCTTGGCGCCCGACTCGCGCGGTGACTTCTTCCAGTACTCCGGATCCGGATTGCCCGAATCGTTCATGTAGCCGACCGGTTTGTATCCTCCGCCAAACAGCACGTATCCGGCAAAAGAGAAATTGAACAAAATGGGGAACGAGGGCATCCAGCACGTGAACTTATTGCCGCCGATTCCGGGAAACGCCGCCGGGAAATCAAACGGAGTAATCTCTTGGTCCATGGTGGTGGGGACGATAGTGGTCGAGCCCGATTCTGCCTTTGCGGCCGGCGCGGTGACAACGGCCATGTGGGAGGAGAGTGTATAGGTCTTGCCCTGATAGTCGAGGACAAAGCGCAGCTTGCATCCTTCCTCCAGAAGGCCCGAAGCTGCATCGAGGAACGTGTCTTCGAGTGTGAACGTTGCCAGATTGTCCGAACCCGATGCACTGGCCTTGACTTGGCCAATTTGCGTGACGGTTTCGGATGAGCTGCTCGTGGCGGGCATTACCTTGTTGATGCACAGCGTTGCCTGTCCACCCTGTGGCAGATGTGCCTGCACGGTAAAGGCGTGCGTGTCGGGTTGGTCGTTTCCGGCGTCGTCCTTCGGCAGTGCCATGAACGTGGCGTCGGCGTACTGGATGTCCCACTCGTCGAACGTAAGCTGGCGAAAGTACGGCTCACCGTCGGAAAGCGGACGTGTGGGCGCGGTAATGGCGGTGCCGCCCTGGATGCGCGTGAGGGGGATCTCGACATCACGGTAGCCCGCCATGCTGATGGAGATGCCACCGTTAAAGTCGTACGCGTCGAGAAGCGTTGCCTGGTCCACGTAGCCTTCCGAAAGCGGCGCGACCTCAAAGATGGCCGTGCCCTCGTCGTCGGTAGTGGCGGAGATCTGCTTGCCCGCGGCATAACGCGACGCGAGCGTGACCTGGGCTCCCTTGATGGGCATATTCTTGTTGGCGACGTCGACCACGACCACACCAAACATGGTGCGTGAGAGAACGAGCACCTTGAAGGGGTCTTCTTCGTCGGCATAGGCCTCGGTGGGGGCGAATGGCAGTATGAAGGCGTTTGCGCTGCTCGGCACGCGAGGCAGCATGATGCCTGCCAGCGAGGATGCTCCGGCGATAAGTAGCGAACGACGATCAAGCATTCTGGGCTCCCATCCCGCAAATAACGGAGGAAATAATCCTATTTTGCGAGGAGGTGCCCCGTGGCGGTAGTGCCGTTCACGGGTCAAAATGTCCAAATTGATCGAGCGAAGCGCCGGGTTCCGGAACGCGTTCGATGCGCTTGGCAGCCCGGTCGCTAACGCAACATATGCGCGACCAGCTCGGCGCGAGTTCCGATACCAAGCTTGGCATACACTCCTGATAGGCGGTTTTTAACAGTGCCCGGCGATACTTCCATGTGGCGTGCGATTTCGGCGTTGGTCCATCCGCGGCAGGCGAGCATGGCCATGGTGAACTCCGTGGTCGTTAAATCGTCGGCCACGTCCTCGCCCGAATCGGGGTTGTGGATGCGCCGCCAGCCGTAGCTGAATCGATACGTAATCTCGATGATGCGTGCGAAATCGTCAGGGTATTGCGCTTTTAGGCACACCTCGATGAGCCCCTGTAAAAGGCCGTGGTGCGCGCCAATGAGCTCGATAAGGCCGTCGGGGCGCGCAATGTCCCAAGTGGCTCCGAAATGTGCCTTTGCGGCGTCGATGTCCTTGAGGCTCATGCATGCCATGGAAGCCGCCAGGTGCAGGAACAGTTCCGAGATGGGATAGCTTCCCTGTTTCATGATCAGGGCATTTTCCACCATGCCCAGGCTGCGGCCGTATTCGCCGCGCAGATACAAGGCGTGCGCCATCACGTAGCTGGCGAACAGGCGCAGGCCTTCGGGCAAATGCGCCGCAAGCGGATAAAACTCTTCGGCGGAATACGGGGAAGGCAAGTGCAGCAGGATGCTCGCGGCCGAGGCGAACAGGATATGCATGGCGTGGACGGCAGGCGATTCCTCGTCGGCCGGCGTATCGAGGATGCCAGTAAGGCACCGGCGGGCATCGGCGATACGGTTGAGCGACAGACTGGCGTATCCGCAGATAAAGCATGCGGAATAGCGCAGTGCGGGGTCGGTGGCGTCAAGATAAGGGCGCGCCGTCTTGGCAGCGAGGGTGGCCTGTCCGCGAAAGTACAGCGCTTCTGCCGTGGCAATGGCGCGCGAATCGGGGTCGGAAATGCCTGCAACCGCAGCGTCAATCTGCCCCGGCACAAAGGCGGTGCACATCAACGGCATGGGAACGCATGGGTAGCCATCGCAGTCCATCTTCCATCTCCCAACAGCTGGCAACAATAGCAGCAATTGTACTCCTGTTACTCGGGACTGGAATTTGCGGGTATGGCATACGATTACGCAGAACGTATAAAGGAAGAGTCTATTGGCGATGCTGCCAAGGTGGCTACCGAAGCCTAGCTGACCTCGACAATAGGAAAAATTGCCACCCCTGCAAAAAGCTTTGTCGCAGCGATGGGAAACACATCTTCTTCTGCATATAATGAGGTCATATGACGGTGCGTCTGCATACGAGCGACGCATTTCCATCGAACCGAAAAGGAGCTTTGCATGGATTCCAACAAGCGTCCCGACGACATGGTGCGTATCACCACTTCCGAACTTGCCCAGGTGTTCATCGATGAGCAGGTCGCTGCAATCCGCGAGCAGATCGGCGACAAGAAGGTCCTGCTGGCCCTTTCCGGTGGTGTCGACAGTTCGGTTGTCGCGGCCCTGCTCATCAAGGCCATCGGCAAGCAGCTTATCTGCGTGCACGTGAACCACGGCCTGATGCGTAAGGGCGAGAGCGAGCAAGTCGTCGACGTCTTCAAGAACCAGATGGACGCCAACCTGGTCTATGTGGACGCGACCGATCGCTTCTTGGATAAGCTCGTGGACGTCGAGGAGCCCGAGGCCAAGCGCAAAATCATCGGCGCCGAGTTCATTCGCGTGTTCGAGGAGGAGGCCCGCAAGGTTGGCGACGAGGTCAGCTTCCTCGCCCAGGGCACCATCTACCCCGACATCCTGGAGTCCCAGGATGGCGTGAAGGCCCACCACAACGTGGGTGGCCTGCCCGAGGACCTGCAGTTTGAGCTTTGCGAGCCCGTCAAGCTGCTGTACAAGGACGAGGTCCGCGTCGTGGGCCGCGAGCTCGGTCTGCCCGAGAACATGGTCGAGCGTCAGCCGTTCCCCGGTCCCGGCCTGGGCGTTCGCTGCCTTGGTGCCATCACCCGCGACCGTCTTGAGGCGCTGCGCGAAGCCGACGCCATCGTGCGCGAGGAGATCGACAAGGCAGGTCTGACCATCTGGCAGTACTTCGCCGTGGTGCCCGACTTCCGTGCCACCGGCGTGCGCGAGGGCAAGCGCGCCTACGACTGGCCCTGCATCATCCGCTGCATCAACACCGTCGACGTGATGACCGCCGAGGTACCTGAGCTCGACTGGGCACTGCTCAAGCGTATTACCGCTCGCGTCACAGCCGAGGTTCCCGGCATCTGCCGTGTGTGCTACGACCTCACGCCCAAGCCCGTCGGCACCGTTGAGTGGGAGTAAGCTTTTTGGGCTGCTTTGATCATAGTTCCATGAATGGGGAGGCCTCGCGCGATTGCGCGGGCCTTCTTTTTCGAAAAGGGCTGCCGTCGTGGTGTTGCCACTGTCCATCGTGCTTGTCATCGCCTCTGGTGTTGCTCCTGAGCAGGGCTGGTTTGCGACGAGAACTAGCAGGGCTTGTTGGCGGCACGAGCGAAGCAGGTTGTTTCGCATTGAGCGCGCCGGGCAGAAGAAGGCCATAATGGAGTGTGCGCACAATTTGTTTTAGAGGAGGATGCCGCATGGCAAAAGACGAACAAACAGGCTGGATTGTTGAGATGCTCATGGCCAGTGTGTCGGTGGCGCCCGCGGCTCTTTTGGAAGAGGTTATGGCAGATGAGCGCTGCGTGGCTTTTGGCCCCATCCACCATTTTATTGTGGGCGCGGTGCTGCTTGCGTGCTGGCGCAACGCCGAAGCATCTGGGGAGCGAGATGCGATGCTCAAAGACGATCTTGCCGATTTGATGTCTCGGTCGGATTGCGTGCCGGGGGCGACGTGTGCCCGTTGGGGCGTGTGCGGGGCAGCTGCGTCTGCGGGCATGGCATATGCAATCGTGCGCGGCAATGCGCCGCTGCGCAGTGAAGGCTGGCAGGAGGGGCAGCTTATGGTTTCGGAGCTGCTTGCCGCCATCGCGCGCTCGGGAAGCCCACGGTGCTGCAAGCGAGATGCGCGCGTGGCGATTCGTGAGGCCGTTTCGTTTTTTAATGCGCTCGGCGGACCACAGCTTAAAGCATGGGAGAAGACGCCAGCCTGCGATAGCTATGCGGCCAATACAGTGTGCATGGGCGAAAAGTGCCCGTATCATCCGTCCTTTATCATCCAATAGGGAACCGGGTGCCCCAATAAGGGTTGGGCAGATGTGATAAAATGACAGTTCCCTTGTAACATTATCGACGGTATGCGCGGGATGGCGCGCCACGCGGCGTGCCGTCCCGTTCGTTTTTTGGTGCGGTTTGTTACATTCCTCACTGGCGCCGGTAAAAAATGGGGATAGAGTAGGACAAACGCGTCGAATACGAACGGCGGGGGAGAGCGGGCAAGGTGCCTGCGCAGGAGAGGTTGCCGTCCATGCTGGAGCTCAAAGGAATTTGCAAAAGGTACGTTACGCAGTCGTTTACGCAGGTGGCGCTCGACAGCGTGAGCCTGTCTTTTCGGGATAACGAGTTCGTGGCCATTCTGGGGCCCTCGGGTTCGGGTAAGACCACGATGCTCAACGTTATCGGCGGACTCGACCACTTTGACTCGGGTGACCTGCTGATCGACGGTATTTCGACCAAGGACTTTCACGATCGCGATTGGGATGCCTATCGCAACAACCGCATCGGCTTTGTGTTCCAAAGCTATAACCTCATTCCGCATCAGACCATTTTGGAAAACGTGGAGCTGGCGCTTGCGCTCACGGGCGTGGGGCACGCCGAGCGCCGCCAGCGTGCGCGCAAGGCGCTCGAGGCCGTTGGTCTGGGCGAGCACGTGAACAAGCGCCCGAGTCAGCTTTCGGGTGGACAGATGCAGCGCGTGGCCATCGCCCGCGCCCTGATTAATGATCCCGAGATTGTGTTGGCAGACGAGCCGACCGGCGCTTTGGATTCCACAACGTCCGTGCAGGTCATGGACTTGCTCAAGGACGTCGCGCGCGACCGTCTGGTTATCATGGTCACGCATAATCCCGATTTGGCGTACGAGTACGCCACGCGCATCGTCAACCTGGCGGACGGCAAGATTACCGACGATTCTGATCCTTTCGATGTCGCTGACGCCACGCGCCGCGAGGCCAAGCCTACGCGCAAAACCTCGATGAGCTTTGTGACGGCGCTGGGGCTTTCTGCCCGAAACCTTATGACCAAGAAGGGCCGTACGGCCATGACGGCCTTTGCGGGCTCGATTGGCATTATTGGCATCGCGGCGATTTTGGCGCTGTCCAATGGCGTAAACGGCTACATCAAAAAGGTCGAGGAGGATACGCTTTCGAGCTACCCGCTTACCATTTCCAAGCAGGATTACGACCTGTCGTCCATGATGGGCGAACAGGGGGCCACGGATGACGATACGTCCAAGAACGAGGGTTCGTCCGACGACGGCACCGACGGCAAGGCTCAGGGAACCAAAAAGATTCCCGTGGTCACGGCCGTAAAGGATATGTTTGCAAGTGTTAAGTCCAACGATATGACGAGCTTTAAGGCATGGCTCGATGCCGGCGGCGACGGTATCGACAAAGAGGTCAACGCCATCCAGTACGGTTACGGCGTGACGCCGGTTGTCTATCGTGCCGGCAAGGGCGATGAGAAGCCTGTCCGGCTGGTGCCCAACGCTATGACCGAGGCCATGAGCGGTGGTGCGAGCTCGGCGGCAACGGTGAGCATGGAATCCATGGGGACCTCGGTCTTTAACGAGATGATCGACGACCAGAGTTTGCTCGACAGCCAGTACGATGTTGTCGCCGGCCATTGGCCTACGTCTGCTCACGAAGCCGTAATGGTGCTTTCGAGCCGTGGAACGGTGGGCGACTATACGCTTTACAGCATCGGTGCGCTGGATATCGATGAGCTCAACGACCTGGTGAACAGTGCCATGGCCGCCGACGGTAAGATTGAGACGCCTGAGAGCGGCGTCGACTTTACTTACGACGATGCGCTGTCCACGACGTTTAAGGTGTTGTCGCCGGCCGATGCTTATCGCAAAAACGAAGAGACCGGCATGTGGACTGACATGTCCGGCGACGCCGACTTTATGACGGCCAAGGTTGCCGACGGTATTGACGTGCACATTGTGGGCGTGGTGCGACCTAACGAGACGGCCAATGCGAGCGCGTTGTCTCCGGGCATTGCCTATACGCATGCGTTGACTCGCCAGCTTATGGAGCGCGCCGCCGATTCGCAGATCGTGCAAGAGCAACTTGCCCACCCCGAGACGGATGTCTTTACGGGCAAAACTTTCGACGAACTGCAAGGCGAGGCCAAGCAAGGCGTGGATCTGGGCAGTATGTTCAGCGTGGACGAGGCGGCGCTCAAGAGCGCGTTCTCGTTCGATGCGTCTGCACTCTCGGGTGCTGCCGGTGGCATGGATCTTTCGGGCATCGATTTGTCGGGCCTGGATATTGACCTTTCGGGCGTTGGCAAAGACATCGACTTAAGCGACATCATGGCCAAAGCGCCGACCCCCGATTTTTCGGGCATCTTTGACGGTCTGGAGCTCACGCCCGAGCAAATGCAACAGGTGGGAACGCTTGCCAACCAACTATTTGAGGGCTTTTTGCAGTCTGATCAGTTTAGGGCGCTGTCACCCGAAGATCTCAAAGACGCGTCAAAGCTTGCTGCCGCATTCTCGACGTATCTCGAGAACGATGTTGTGGCGCAGCAGTGCCTGGCACAGCTCAAGGCGCTCGGCGGCGATGCCCTGGCCGAGCGCCTGCAACAGGCGATGACCGACTATGTCCAAAAGCAGTTGGCTCCGTATCTGCAGCAGGCTATGGATCAGGTGATGAAGGCGATCGGCGAGCAGGTGGCAACGACCGTGTCGACCCAGCTTAAGGCCGGCGCGGCAGGGCTCATGGACCAGATGGTGACGCAGATGTCTTCGAGTTTTGCCAACCTGGCGAGCGCCATGCGCGTGGATGCGAGCGCCTTTGCTCGTGCCATCCACTTCAACATGGACGCCGAGGACCTGAGCTCGCTCATGATGAGCTATGCCAAGGCGTCGAAGCTCACCTACGACAACAATCTGACCACGTTGGGCTACGCGGATGAAGCGGATCCCATCTCGGTCAAGATTTTCCCGCGCGACTTTGAGGCCAAGGAGCGCGTACTCGACCATATCGATGCGTACAACAAGCAGGTCAAAGCCGCCGGCCACGACGAGCAGGCAATCTCGTACACCGACTACATGGGCATCATCATGGGCTCGGTGACCGACATCGTGAATACCATCAGCTTGGTGCTCATCGCGTTCGTGAGCATCAGCCTGGTCGTGAGCTCCATCATGATCGGCATCATCACCTACATCAGCGTGCTGGAGCGCAAAAAGGAGATTGGCATCCTGCGCGCGATCGGCGCGTCGAAGCGCAACGTGGCAAACGTGTTCAACGCCGAGACCTTTATCGAGGGCCTCATCGCCGGTGTCTTTGCCATTGTCGTTGTGGTGCTCGTGAGTTTTCCGGTTAATGCCTGGGCGCTTGCTGCTAAACAGGTACCCAATCTGATGAGCCTGCCCGTGCAGGATGCGCTGGCGCTCATTGCAATTTCGGTGCTGCTGACGGTCGTTGCCGGCCTGCTGCCGGCCCGCAGTGCATCCAAGAAAGACCCCGTAGAAGCCCTGCGCTCCGAATAATGTGACAAAGGGACTGTCCCTTTGTCACATTGAGTGACATGTAAATCGAGGTCTAATACTTTTCCCGAGAAGTGAACGAGTCAAAATGGACCCCCGAAGCATCGACACTTATTGAAGGCGGTTTCCTGCGGTTTTGCCAGCCAAATCCTGCGGGTTTGGCGTCTAAAAATGTCGATGCTTCAGGGGTCCAAATATAGCCGTTCACTTCTCGGGAAAAGTATTAGACCTTGAGATATAGACGGCGTTTGCGAGCGTCAATTAGAGCGTAAGTTGCTAGTCCTCCTTTGCGGAGAGCATGAGGCTAATTTCCGGATGGGTGTACTTGTCGAACTCTTCTTTGGGCTCGGTGTCAAAGGTGTAGTACGACTTGATAGATTCGTCCTCCGTCTTGATGCTGATTTCTTCATATAGGGATCCGGCTAAAATGCCTGTTTAAATTCATCCGACAGGCTGCATGGCGTGAGGAGGCCCGGTGTGGCAACGGAAATGTCCAACCCGTTAAGCGGGGCGCAGAGTGTCGCGATATCCTGCTCGGTGCAGGCGAGGTTGTCTGTAAGGCTTGCCTCGGGGTCGATCTGATTGGTGTAATCGACGTCCGCGAGCATGCCATCCGCATCGAAAGAAAGGTAGACATAGGCTGCTTGAGCGCCGAGGTCATTATCACGCAGATAGCCGATAATGCGGTAGCCGTAGTCGTGATGCGACTCGTATGGGTCGTCTGCCGCGACGCGTTTGCACACGGGTTCCAAGGCATCTTGCGCGGCGAGCACGCCGGCGACCTCCGCGGAGCGGTCTTTGTTGGTTTGGGCTACCGCAAGTCTGCTCTGCAGCTCCTTCCACTGTTTGCCCTGCATTCCAAAGCGCGGCGCAAGAGCGCAATAGCAAAAGATGACGAGTTCGATTGCGGTGAGTGCAATGGCGGTATATATGCCCGCGGGTTGGAATTCCTTTTGATGGAACGCGATATCGTTGATCATTTGGAGCGGCAACATCAACAGGCATGCTACGAACGACATGACGAGTGCGGTCGCTGCGATTTTGGGGTATGTGCAGCACCGCTGGATGCGTTTCTTTTCTTGCTCGGTGAGCGGCTGCATGGGGCCTCGACTCTCATTTTTTTCGGGGGCGATGCGCACACGTTCTTGAGTATAGATGAGCGGAGGGTGTCTGTTGTTCAGACATGGCGGTCAGCAGCGTGCTGTTGGTGATCGATTGATCGCGAACGTCCTCTTTTGGACAAGGAAAAAGTGGCGAGTGAGGGAGCTGCTGTGGGGCGGCCCTCCTTGCTGTTTGTGGGCGCCATTCACCTTGTTGCACAGGGATGGTCGGAGGGCTGGTTGACATCAAGTAACCGTCTCCGCCTTGTGGGCCGCCTCAAGGACAAGGCATAATGCATGTGACAAAGGGACAGTCCCTTTGCCGCATTGATCTGAGGGTAGATGTTGATGATTCTATCGTTGGCCCCCATGGAGGGGATTACCGGGCATGTGTTCCGTCGCGTGCATGCGGAGTGCTTTGGCGCGCTCGATTGTTATTACACGCCGTTTTTGCCGCCGCCGCGGGTGGGAAACCGTTTTGGCGGCAAGGCGTTTAAGGAGATCGATCCTGCCAATAACCAGGGACTTAACGTGGTGCCTCAGCTGATGTCTAAGAACGCGGACGAGTTTGTGTGGGCGGCACAGGTGCTCGCCGACATGGGCTACCGCGAGGTTAATCTCAACCTTGGCTGCCCCTCGGGTACGGTTGTTGCCAAGGGTAAAGGATCGGGCTTCTTGTGCAACCTCGATGAGCTCGAGGTGTTCTTGCTTGATGTGTGCGAGCGATCGCCCTTGCCGGTGTCGGTAAAAACCAGGCTGGGGCTGGAGAGCGACGACGAATACGAGCGCGTGCTCGACCTGTACTGTCGCATGCCGCTGGCAGAACTGATCGTGCATCCGCGCGTACAGAAGGATCGCTATACGGGCTCGCCGCGCAAAGAGTTTTATGGCGAGACGTTGAAGCGGGCACCGTTTCCGGTGGCATACAACGGCGATATTTTTGTTCTTGAGGACATGGAGGCGCTGGTGGAGGCCTATCCCGGTACACGCCATGTGATGCTGGGGCGTGGCTTGCTTGCGAACCCCGCGCTGGCTCGCATGGTCAAGGGCGGCCCTGCTGCCACGGCAGCCGAACTGCAGCGCTTCCACGACACGCTGTTTGCGGCATATGCAGAAGAGATTGGCGGCAACGCGGTTTTTCGCATGAAGGAGTGGTGGTTCTACGCTAAATGCGCCTTCGCCGAACCCGCTACCGTTCACAAGCTCGTACGCAAGACTAAAAAGGTCGACGAATACCGCGCCGCCGTCGATCGCGTCTTTCGCGAGCAGCCACTTGCGCCCATAGCCCGCTTCCACGGTTAGCTAGTCATTGGGGACGTTCTTTAACGGCTAGTCATTTAAGAACGTCCCCAATGACGATGTTGCAAAAGCTGTACATCAGCATCCAAAGATGTCGAAAAATGTCGACTTTGGATGCTGGTGTACATGTTTGGGTGTGGTGGGTAACTAGGCAATCATTGCATCAAGCGTGATGAGCTCCCTGAGTCGCTCCGTGCGTGTTTGCCCATGGCGCTTTGCTTTTGCGTCAAAGGCTTCAAGGACCGATTCACCTACACGTGCGGATAAAACAACGCTTGGCTCGTCAGAAATCGGCGGCCTTCCCAACTTGATGGTGCGACCCTTCGGCCACTCATCTTTTTCGTATGCCTCCGCGGCCTTTTCCAACTCTCCGGGGGCAAATCCGATCATCTTTTCGAGTTGCTTAGCGTCCATAGCGCCTCCTATCGATCGATCCCGATTTCCCTGAGCACCTTGCGCGTAGGAGGGACAAGGGCGTGGTAAATGATGTAGCCATCTCGATTGGGGCAATATCGAGCGATGAGCTCCATGAGACGGTTTCTTCCATCAAGTCCAACGAGAACGTAATCGATACCTCCGTTTTCAAGATCACGCCTGAACCATGCAAAAGCGGAGTTCCAGGCGCAGGTGATATCCGTCTCCGTCAGCCCGTGTTTGAGGGCGTGGGGGTGGATTGCGATGAGATCCATAAGGGCCTCTCTTTTTGTATACAGTTTTGTAGACAAAAATGCAAGCAGTTAATAGGCTTAAGCGGCTTGTTTTGATTGGACTTCTCGATGTAAAGCCGACGTCGGAGGCTCCACTACTCCTTCGCTTTCTAGCTCGGTATGTGAACGTCCGTTGAACTCCCAGAGTGGAGCGTCTTCATAGATTATCGAGAGGAGCTTGGAGACTTCGGCTGTTTTCTTGCGTTCGTAAAACTCGGGCCGTACGACAATCAATAAGAAAGCTGCGTCTTCGGTAATTTGCTGTGCTGTCGGCATACCGTTGAGTCCAACGGAACGCAAAAGCTTTGTCATGATGAAATCGAACTCATCTTCTCTTGCATGGAGATCGGATGCCTTAATCTCAGGGTCTCTCAGGACGTACTGCTTGAGTCGTTCGACAGATCGACTGCACTTTATATGCCCGCAGATGACTTCGTCATAGCTGAGCCTTTTGATTGGAAGACGTTCGTGACCGGCGAAGATGGCTGCCACTCTGATGCCAACGCGCCGTTCGCGCAGCGCGCGCATCTCACCGGTGTATTCGCTGCGTCGTTCATATTTTCGATAGGAGTATCCGTAGTCATCGTAGTAATAAGGGGCTTCATCGACAGCGACATCGAGCTCAGGCGCTATGAGATAGAGTTTTCCATCTCTGGATATGACGCAGGGATTGTCGATTAGACCCGATTCGTTCCTGATTTGCCAAATAGTTTCATTTATCTCAAATCTCGAGACTGGATTGGGGGCACAGGAGTTGTAGAGCTCAATAAGTTCATCGAGCGAAATGATTCCACAGACATCTGTGTAGGCGCGGGCGAAGCGCCGTACTTCTTGATTTGATTCAAGCGCACGGCGCTCCCAAGCATCCAAAACGTCCTGCGGACTTCGATAGCGGGCATGACGATCGATGCGCGATGCGCTCCAACGGTTATCAGCGGCAACGTTCATCAGATCCAAGCGCAGATCTTTGTCGGCGATGCGAGCGAGCGACTGATAGTGTTCTAGATCAAGCTCCGGTCGAAAACTCATGTCTTCCGGAACAGTTCGTGCGAGCTTTATGCAACGCTTGAGATAGGTCGTGCCCAGGCTTGGGCTAAAGTGCTGCTTGAGGTGGCAAGCGATGGGCGAGAGTAGGCCATTTAGATTGGAAATGGGGTATCCGGCAATCTCTTGCTCGAGACGGCGCCCGATGAGCAGAGCCCCTTCCGAAGAGGCCTCGTGGTCGGTGCCTTTCTGGCCGAGGTGTTTGGCCTCGACAATCCTGCTGATATCCGAGCAGGTGTTTGAAACAATGTTGGGTGAAAGGGTTGGTATCTTTTTGCCATAGCGACGCACTCCTGTGTGACTCACGGAAAAGAAACAGTCTGATTGTGAGTGCCGTTCTTTGATGGCGACGGCGAACAGGAGCGCAGCCTGTCTGAGATGGGTGAGTGCGGTAACCACCAATCTTACTTACCGAGCTCGCTCCAGCGTGTCATTGGGGACCTCCGCAGGAGCTCTCGACCAGTCTCATGCCTTGGGATGAGTATAACACAGAGAGCAAACATATGTTCTATAAAAATGAGAAACTGAATCCCTGCCTACTCATTTAAGTGCGTCCCCAATGAGTACTCGCACGCTAGAGCAGGTTCTCCTGTACCCATGCGATGATGTCGCTCGATTCGTAGAGTGGTTTGCCGTCGATGAACAGACAGGGAACCTGGCGTTTTCCGCCGACGGCGATAAGCGTCTGCTCGGCATCGGGGTCGGTCGAGATGTTGCGCTCAGGGATGGTCACACCGTTATCGGCAAGGAAACGCCTGACCTTCATGCAATACGGGCAGCCAGTCATAACGTACAGCGTGAGCTCATGTTTAGTAGCCATAGGTCTCCAATCGGTTGAGGTTTTGATTGAAATACCCAAAGCCGCCGCGGTCTATGCATGAGCTGACGACGACTCGATGGCCTGTACCAGAAACGCCGTGGCTCCGGTGCCGCAGGGCTTGTCGTAGTAGTCGATAAAGCGCTGGTCAGCAAGATAGCCGTGGGCGAGGCCCAGGTATGCTTCGTCTTGGGGCTTGTGCCCCCAGTTAAGGCCAATCCATCGACGGTGCATCGCGACAAGTTTGCGGGCCTCGCTTCCATCCGTATCGCCGTCGCCCATGGCAATCGAAAGCTGGCCCAGAATAGCGCGTTCAAGTTCCTTCATGTCGTTCCATGTCTCGGGGTCCATGTCCAGCAGTGCTTCGTTTGCTGCGTCGATCGCCTCGTCGCCATAGCGCGCCCGCGCCTCGGCACCGTAGCGCTTCTCGTTTTCCTGCACGGAGCGCCAGCGCTCCAGTTGCGGCAGGACGGCGCCCATGAGCGAGACGGCTTCGTCGAGCGACATGCCGGTGTTTTGCGCCAGCCGCGGGGCACAATCCTCGATCATCGCTTCCATGGTGGTGTCGTAGGTGTACTGGCCGTGGTCGTAGCACCACTTGCAGTAATGGTCGGTCGTGGCGCCCACAGCATCGGTGCCGCAGTCGTCGGGTGTGAGTATCATGCCGCAGCTCTGGCAATAGTGCTCGGGCATTTCGAGCAGGTGGGACAGCGGTTCTCCGGTTACGGAGGCAATGAGCTTCATCATGTCGATGCCCGGGGTGACTTCGCCGCGTTCCCAACGGCTGACGGCTTGGCGTGTGACGAAGAGCTTGGCGGCGAGCTGCTCTTGGGTAAGGTGATGGGCGCGGCGAATGGCAATGAGCTTTTCTGCAAAGGCCATAGCGACTCCTTTCTGCTGGTTGATGGCTTAAGCATACGCGGCGGCCAGCTTCCTTCCAAGCAACCGTTGGTTGCACGACGGGAGACCGCGGCGAAGAATTGCGCGCTGCACCCCACACCTCCATGCCGTACAATGACCGGCATGGAACCTATCGCACACATACATACCGACCTGCCGCAGAAGTTCGGCATTCCGCGCAACAGCTTCTTGGCGCTCCACCTGCAGGGACGCATCGTCTTTGAGCCGGAATTTGCCTCCAACGCAGCAGTTGAGGGTCTGGACTCCTTCTCTCACCTATGGCTGCTGTGGCGCTTCGAAAACGGAACGCCCGGCGGCACGGCTAAGGATATAGCTGCCGATGCCAAGACGCAGGACAGGTCCGGCACCAACGTCAAGTGGTCGAAGACTGTGCGCCCGCCGCGTCTGGGTGGAGCCGAGCGCGTGGGCGTGTATGCCACGCGGAGTCCGTTTCGCCCCAATCCCATCGGTCTTACCTGCGTCAAGCTCAGCCGCGTTGAGCGCACCGACGACGGCCCCATCATCCATGTACTGGGGGCCGACCTGCGTGACGGCACGCCCATCTACGACATTAAGCCCTACATCCCGTTTGCGGACTGCCACCCGGATGCGACCGGCGGCTGGATTGAGGATGCTCCGTGGCAAGAGCTCGATGTTGAGTTCCCGCAAGCGCTTCAAGACATGGTCCCGCCCGTAAAGCTCCCCGGCCTGGTCGAGGTTCTTCGCCAAGATCCGCGCCGCGCGGGCAGCAAGCACGAGCCAAACCGCGTTTACCACTTGGCTTACGCCGGACTCGACATATCGTTTACGGTTGACGGGGCCAGGTTGACGGTAACCGCCATCAACGACGCGCGAGACTAACCAGCCATTCGTCCACACCCGTCAAATTAAGCGCCAAACCCCATGCCAAAATCGCCTACGCTGGTGGACAATAACGCCTACCGAATCATTCCGCTCTGCACGGGGGCTCAGCATGAAATACGACTTCACTTCAATCATCGACCGTCACGGCATGGACTCCATCGCCGTTGACTCTTGGGGTGAGATCCCCGGTATGGCTCCGAACGCACCCGACGAGGGCTTCGACCGCATTCCCATGTGGGTGGCGGACATGAACTTCGCCACGGTGCCTACAGTCCAGGAGCACATCATTCAGCGCGCCCAGCACCCCATGTTTGGTTACTTCAATCCGCGTTCCGAGTACTTCGACCGCATCATCGAATGGCAGAGCCGCCGTAATGGCGTCGAGGGCCTGGCGCCTGAGCATATCGGCTACGAAAACGGCGTGCTGGGCGGTGTCGTGTCGACGCTGCGCGCGTATGTCCAGCCGGGCGATGCGGTGTTGGTCCACAGCCCCACCTACATCGGCTTCACCAAGTCCATCGAGGCCGCGGGCTATCGCATTGTCCACAGCCCGCTTCAGCTCGACGACCAGAGCGTGTGGCGCATGGACTTTGAGGACATGGAGCGCAAACTCGCCCAAAATCACATCCATGCCGCAGTGTTCTGCTCGCCGCACAATCCCTGCGGCCGCGTATGGGAGCGCGACGAGATCGAGCGCGCCATGGACATTTATCGCGAGCACGATTGCGTGGTGATCTCGGACGAGATTTGGTCCGATATCATTCTGCCGGGACACAAGCACATCCCGACGCAGTCGGTGAGCGAGGATGCCCGCATGCGCACGGTTGCCCTCTATGCGCCGAGCAAGACGTTTAACCTGGCGGGTCTGGTCGGCAGCTACCACATTGTCTACAACGAGACGCTGCGCGACCGCATGTGCGCTGTGTCTAACAAGACCCATTACAACGAGATGAATGTCCTTTCGATGCATGCGCTTATCGGTGCCTACCAACCGCAGGGCTACGAGTGGGCGGACGAACTCAACCAGGTGCTTGCCGACAATATCGAGTACTTCTGCGATTACGTGGACGAGCATTTTGAGGGTGTGTCCTATTCGCGTCCGCAGGGCACGTACATGGTGTTTCTGGACTGCACCGAGTGGTGCCGCGAGCATGGCCGTGATATTCAGTGGTTGCTCGACGAGGGGGCACGCGTGGGCGTGGGGTATCAGGATGGACGTCCGTTCCATGGCCCCTGCCACATTCGCGTGAATCTGGCGCTGCCGCTTTCGCGCGTAAGGGAAGCGTGCGACCGCCTAGACCGTTACGTTTTGGGGTATAGGGATCGCACGATTCAGGTACTGCGGCTTGCGCCCGCGTCGTCAACGTGCGTGGGCGCATAGGGCATAGAGGGTTGCGAGCGCGTTTTCCACGTTTGCTACTTTTCTTGAATTTGCTTGCCGCAAAGGTGTTCAACCGTAATTTCATACAGCTGGACGCCCCTGATACTTTGCTTGATCTCCTCTTCGACCTCTTCGGCAGAAGGATAGTACTTGAGGGCAAACTGTCGGACTTTGTCTTCGACAAACGCCGGGTCATCGTTCACGAGGCGGCAACGGCCAAAAACCACGGTGCTCTGAACATAGGGTGCCCAGTCGTCGTCTTTGTACCAATCGTTGCCATAGACGGTAAAGCAGACTTTGTCGCTGCGTTTGAGTGCATCGACCTTATGCCCCGCCTTGGCTCCATGAAAGTAAATTTTGTCGTGCTCGGGGTCAAAGTAGTAGTTAACGGGAATGGCGTAAGGATAGCCGTCGTCTCCGTTGACGGCAAAAATGCCGCGTTTGCAATTAACAAGTAGCTCTCGTGCCTCTTGATCGGTGATAGCACGCTTCTTTCTACGAAGAGGTCTAAACATCGTGGGTTTCCTTTCTTTCCGCGTGCTGCGTGCACGGCGGTGGGTGGTATGTCTATATCAAGATACTAGTTCAGGCTGCGAGGCCGACGGGAACATCCTATTTGTCGCAGATTGAAACGCACTTTTTGTTGTGGAAGGATTGTCCCTCACAACTCGTCGTCTAGGGGCATTCTCGATGGCTGGTTCCGTTTGCGGGGGAGGCGTGGGACAATACCGACCAAAAGCGATTGCTTGTCCTGAAAAAAAGGGGGTCTCGATGAAAAAGCTGAGGACGCTGGCCGATGTGTTGCGTCAAGCCGGTTTCGTGCGCATCACGGGCCTTTTTCTCGTCTTTTATCTTCTGTGTTCAATGGCTGTTTGGCTCTCTGAGCCAACAACTCTTACGTTTGGCGATGGCCTTTGGTTTAGCTTTGAGACCGTATCGACGATCGGCTTTGGCGACATTCCGGCCGAAACGCCGGTCGCCCGTGTCATCACGGTCGTCCTAAGCGTTATCAGCATTTTTTACATTGCCATGCTCACGGGCGTGGCGGTGAGCTACTGCAATATGCTTATCAAGATGCATCAAAAGGACACTATGGCGCGCTTTATGGATGATCTTGAGCATTTGGAAGAGCTTGATCGTGACGAGCTCGCCGATCTGTCGCGCCGCGTGCGCGAATATCGCCGGCGCCAGCGCTAAAACGGGCGCCGCGCGTCACGATGAGGGGGACTGAATTTGAATATCACCGTGTATCTGGGTGCCAGTATCGGCAATGACCCGGCGTTTCTGCCTGCGGTGCAGGAGCTGGGCAACTGGATTGGCGCCAACGGGCACGCGCTCGTGTACGGCGGATCCAAATCGGGCCTGATGGGCGCGCTCGCCGATAGCGTGCTTAATGCCGGCGGGCACGTGACGGGTGTGGAGCCGAGCTTTTTTATCGAGGCCGAGTTTCAGCATGACGGTATCGACGACCTCATCGTGACGAGCGATATGGCGGAGCGTAAGGCAAAGATGATCGAGCTCGGCGATGCGTTCATTGCCTTTCCCGGTGGGACGGGCACGCTCGAGGAGATTGCCGAGGTTATGTCCGCGGTGTCGTTGGGGCACCTGAGTGCTCCGTGCATCCTGTATAACCTGGACGGTTACTACAACGACCTCAAGGCGCTGCTCGTACACATGATTGATAAGGGTTTATCAAGCCCACGGCGCCAGCAAGGCATTTACTTTGCCGAGGATCTGTACGAAATCGCATCAATTATCAACGGATAAGCCTTGAGCCTGTCCCGCTGCGGCCCCCGGTGGCTCCGTTTGCAGCGCAGACGGTTGGCTCGTCTGGGCCACACTCGCTCTACAATAAAATGTATCTATGTCGACTTTGACCGCGGGAGGACCCGATGGATAAGCTCGCTAAACCCACAAACCGCGCGCTGTTTTTAGTTAGCGTTGCCGTGACCGGTGCGTTCGCAGGTGCCGCGGTCTGGCTGTTCTTTTTTGTGATGGAGCACGGCATCGACTATCTATGGACCGAGATTCCGCACGCACTGGGCGTCGCTTCGCCCGAGCTCGCCAGCGGCCCGTTTGGCTTTCTGCCGTACCCGTTTTTTGTCTGCCTGCTGGGCGGCCTGTTAATCGGTCTGTACGAAAAGATGACAGACACCAAGACCGATAACCTCAATCAGGTGATGGCTAAGGTCAAGCAAGATGGGCGCTACCCGTACGACAATCTGGGCAAGCTTTCGCTTGCGGCATTGCTGCCGCTGCTGTTTGGCGGAAGTATTGGACCGGAGGCCGGCCTGACCGGCGTTATCGCGGGCCTGTGCAGCTGGGTCGGCGACCGCATGCGTCGCTTTGGCGCCGAGTTTAGGGAGCTCACGCTGCTAGGTACCCAGGCTGCCCTGACGGCGCTCTTTACCGCGCCTGTCTTTGGCTTTGTGGCGCCGCTCGCCGGTAGCGCCGACGGCCAGGGCGAAGATGCCGACGATGAGTCCGCGTCCGACGAGATCACCATCAAGCTGCCCAAGGCGCAAAAGACCGTGGTCTATGGCATTGCGATTGCCGGCGGTCTGGGCACTTACCTGTTGCTTGGCCAGCTCGTGGGCGGCGGCATGGGCATGCCCAGGTTCGAGTCCGCCGAGGTGGGCAACCTGGAGCTTGCCTGGCTCATTCCGCTGGCGTTGCTCGGCACCGTTTGTGGTTGGCTGTACTTTGTCTCCGAGCATGCAAGCGAGGCGCTGTCCCGTGCAATAGGGGAGCGTCCTGTCGTCAAGGCCATGATGGCCGGTCTGGCGCTCGCCATCTGTGGCACGCTCCTGCCCTACACCATGTTTGCCGGCGAGACCCAGGCCGACGTGCTCATGGAAACCTATCTGACCATTCCCGCCGGCGTGCTTATCGCGACCGGTCTTGTCAAGGCTATGCTGACCCCCGCCCTCATCAATATGGGCTGGCGTGGCGGTCACTTCTTCCCGGTTATCTTCTCGGGCGTAAGCCTGGGCTATGGCCTTGCCATTCTCACCGGCGCCGATCCGGTCTTTTGCGTTGCCGTCTGCACGGCATCGACGATGGGCGCCGTCATGCGCCAGCCTGTTATGGTCGTGGGCCTGCTGCTCATGTGCTTCCCGCTCAAGGGCATCGTCTGCATGATCATCGCCGCAGCCATTGCCGCCGGCATTCCGCTGCCCAAGCCGCTGCGCAAGTAGCATATTGCGCTTTGCGTTTGTTCAGAACTCGTTTTGAAGAAGCCGCGCGAGGCCATTTGTTTACGGCCTCGCGCGGCTAATGTTTAGAGCTTCCTCAGCACAATGGCGATGGTGTTGAGGTATTCGAGCGCGCCGGCTTCAACGGCAGCGCGGTCGCCTGCTGCGTACTCGTTGTCGCAGGCGAGCCAGTCTTTCCATGCTTCGTCCGTGCAGAGCATAGGCTGCATCGAGACAATCTCGACGCCAGGGGTCGGCTCGATCATGGTGCGCCACCAGGCTATGTCGTGCATATACTCGAGCTGCTCGGGTGTCCAGGATTTGAGCAGGCAAACGGGCAGGTTGTCGTGGCAGTCGCGAACCATGCCGGGGATGCTTAAGTAGAGCATCCCGCCTTGCTTTACGTAGGGGAGTAGGCGCTCGCCCAGATAGTGTGGGTCACGGCCGTAGTAGTTGTACGAGTCGATGCTTACGACCGCATCAAAATAGTCGTGCTCAAACGGCAGCCCCTGCGAGGCGTCTGCCTTAACAGGGTGAATCGTGTCGCGCGAGATACCGAGCGAATCGAAGAACGCACGGTTTTCGACGGGATCGCTCCACAGATCGACAGCGTAGGTGTCAAACCCGTATTCGCGGGCGAGTAGGGCGCTGGTGATACCGGTGCCCGATCCAAGGTCGCAGACGCGGACGCCGCAGGGGATATGCACATCGCGAAGCAGCTCTTCGCAGAGCTTGAGGGGATTGGGTCCCATAATCTTAGAGCGTACGAGTGTCGCGTCGAAGCTAGTTGCTTTTGGGAAGGATTGAGATTTCTGGGTTTGCATTGTTCTTTCCTATCAGGCGCAAAAATGGCAGATGACGGAGGCGGAACGGCGCAACAAACCACGGCCGTTGGACGGCCGTTTTCGTGGTTCTATGCGATTGACCGTTCCCTAAAGAACAATGACCAAAAAGACATCCCCTTGGATGATCGAGACTGAGCCGAGGCCCGTGACGTTTATATTGTAAAACGTCACGGGCGTGCCGGGATATGCCGTTTGTCACGGATTTGCGAGCGTCTAGATCTCGCTTGGCATCGGCGCTATTTCCAAATCGCGAGCGCGGCGGTGCCCAGGACGATGAAGGCGAGACCGATGGCGCTGCGCCGTGAGAGTTTTTCGTTGAATGCCAGGCGCGCAAATAGTACCGATACGACAATCGATAGTTTGTCGATCTGCACCACGACGCTCACCTGGCCTGTGGCGATGGCGTAGTAGCACAGCAGCCACGATGCGCCAGTCGCAATGCCCGATGCCGCGA
Organism: Collinsella sp. SGI.180; assembly: GCF_050313455.1. Lineage (NCBI taxonomy): Bacteria > Bacillati > Actinomycetota > Coriobacteriia > Coriobacteriales > Coriobacteriaceae > Collinsella > Collinsella sp. SGI.180. The sequence goes on along the minus strand of NZ_JBNPLL010000006.1, from coordinate 90,912 downwards.
GAAATACGAGTTCGTAGCGGTCTACGTGCACGGCTTGGCCCATCTTGCCTTTAGCTGCCACGATTGCCCATGCCATAACCAGTACCACACAGGTACGGATTGCCGTGGCCAGGTTGGACTCGACGCCTTCGATGCCAACCTTGGCAAGGATGGACGTGAGCGCCGCGAACACGGCGGCGCCGAGGGCGTAAGCGAGCCAGGTCCGGTCTTGCTGCCGCTCGGGTCCGGCAGACTGCTTCTTCTCGATCATTAAAAACGTGCCGAGGGTGATGACAGCGGTTCCCACGAGCTTAACCTCAAGGTTGCTCGTCTCGCCAAAAAGCACGATGGCGATCAGTGCAGCGAGTACGGTGCTCATCTTGTCGACCGGTACGACCTTATTGACGTCTCCGATGCCCAACGCCTTAAAGTAACAGATCCACGAAGCACCGGTAGCGAGTCCCGAGAGGACGAGAAAGAGCCAAGATCTGGGCTCGATGCTGCCGATGGTTCCAATGGATCCAGAAATGCCCGCCATTGCCCAGGCGAAAACGAGCACCACGCAGGTGCGAATGGCCGTCGCGACATCGGAGTCGGTCTGCTTGATGCCGCATTTGGCCAGGACTGATGTGACGCCGGCAAAGAAAGCCGACACAAATGCTGCTGCGACCCACGACACGGGTGAAATGCCTCCCCAAAGAACGACCGAGCCAGATTTACGGCGCTCGTCCGATGATACCGTCCCGCCATGAAGCTTTGATATCGCTGTGGTGAGACAGGGGCCATAGTTCGAGAGGGCATTTGGTTAAGGCTCGAATCGAAGGTGAATGGTTTTCCGCGAAGTGAACGAGTAAATCTGGATCCCTGGAACATGCACACTTTTTTCGAACAAAACCGCAGGATTCTTAGACAAAAACCGCAGGAATTGAGTCCTTAAAAATTTCGATGCTACAGGGCACTGTTTTTACTCGTTCACTTCTCGGAAAAGTATTCACCTTCGATATGCTGACGGTGTCTTTTTGGTTGCCAAGAACTAGACGGCCTGCTGTGAAGGGCGGTGGTGACGCTATGCCGCCTCGTTTCATTGAAAAAATAAGCGGGGTACCGCCTAAGCTTTTTTAGCCGTCGATTACAGATCGCGTACTCGATAAACCTTGGTGCTGACAGCGCAGCTGATTACACATAGTGCGAGCGCCAGTACTGCAGTTCCTGCACACAGCCAGCCAAGAACGGCGGGATCGGGATTCGCCCCGGCAATCGACATAAGCCAGTTGCTGATGGGGTTGGAGGAGCTCAACGTGGCCATGGCAAGGCATCCGAGCAGGGCAAACAGGCCAACGGATAGGCGCAGCGCCTCCATGTGTCCAAATCGAAAGAACAGCGGCTGCGCCAAAAACACCATCATGAGGGAGATGAGCATCGATGCTGCCGAGGCGATTGCGATTTCAAAGACCGTCTGTCCCGTCGAAGGAATGCCCGCGCTGTTGAAGAGCGGGATGGCGACGATACTCAAAAGCGTGGCGGCGCACGTCATGACGGCCGAGAAGACAACGATGCTCAGGTAGCGTGCGCAGATGATGTCTTTGCGCGAGAGGGGCAGCGTTGCCCGATAACGCTCCCATCCGTTTTGATTGTCGAAGCCTGCCAGCGAGCTCATGACCATGATAGGCGACATGGCGCTGAGCGCGCAGGCGCCGGCACTCATGCCGGAGTCGCCACCTGACGTGTTGGCGAGGGTCAGCACAACGAATATGAACAGGCCGACGCCCGCTATGCTTGGGACAAGCGTGCGAACGATGGCGAGCTCGGACATAAAGGCGCGTTTCATTTCGAAGCCCCTTTCAGCGTGAGGCGTAGATAATCGTCAATGGTTGCCCGATCGCAGGGAATCTCGGGGAAGGCCTCGAGCGTTTCGCGACGGTTGGGCACGAGCACGTCCACGCTATAAGCGTGGTGGGCGGCACGGGCGCCTTCGACGCAAGCCATAAGCTCGGCGGCCTGCGCTTGGGTACAGTGGGCGATGCCGGCGCGGTCGGTAATGTCCTCGCGCGGCAGGTCAAACACAATCGAGCCGTTATCGATGCAAATGATGCGGTCGGCAGCGCGATCGAGGTCGGACGTAATGTGACTCGAGAGCAACACGCTGCGCTGGCCGTCGGAAACAAAGACGAGCAGCTCGTCGAGCAGCTCCTCGCGTGCCATGGGATCAAGACCCGCGGTGGCTTCGTCCAAAACGAGCAGCTTGGCCTTGTGGCTGAGCGCGCAGGCAAGCTGCAGCTTCATGCCCATGCCGCGGGAGAGGTCCTTGACCTTCGCCTTGGGATCCAAGCCAAATCGGTCGATGAGGCTGGCGAAGGTGTCGTGGCTCCAGGTGGGGTACGCCGGGCTTACGAGTGCCTCAACTTCGGTCACCTTGAGTGTGGAAGGGAAGGGGCATGTGTCCAGCACGAGGCCGATACGGGTGCGCAAGCAGCGCTGCACTTCACCGGGCGCGTCGGCGCCGCAGTGCTGCCCAAACAGGTGCACCTCGCCGGCATCGAGCTTTATAAGCCCGAGCGCGGCGCGAATGGTCGTTGTCTTGCCGGCGCCGTTTGCGCCCACAAAGCCAACAATCTGGCCGGGCTCCACGGCGAGCGTGACATCGCGTAGTGAAAAGCGGTCGCTTACAGCGCGTGAGATGCCTTTGAGTTCAAGCAAGTTTTGCATGGTATAGCCTTTCTTGCAGATGGCTACTGCATGGTTTCGGGGGCTACCAGGTCGAGCATTTCGTGCAGTTTGTCGCGCGTGACGCCCAAGGCTTCGGCTTGGCTCGCCGCTTTCGCAAGCAGGTCTTCGATATGGCAGAGCTGGTTTTCGCGCAAGAGCTCCTGGTTGCCCTCGGCGACAAAACAGCCCTTGCCCTGCACGGTGCAGATAAACCCGAGTTGCTCTAGGTCGGCGTAGGCGCGCTTGGTGGTGATGACGCTCACACCCAGGTCGCTCGCGAGTGCACGGATGCTGGGGAGTTTGGCTCCCGCAGCGAGCGTGCCCGATAAGATCTGAGCTTTGACTTGCGAGGTTATCTGCTCGTAGATGGGCTTGTCGCTCGAATTGGATAGGATGATGTCCACAGCGGCTCCTTAGCTGTTGGGCTACACGTGTATATAACCGGTAAGCACAGTATATATACACTATGCACAGTTATGCAAGAGGTAAATAGGGATTGTCCGCTCGTTCATTCATCTCAATCTGTAACATCTGGAACCGATTTGGACGGCTACCTGTTACAGATTGAGATTTTGCTGGTGGGCCCCACCTGGTTGTCTCAATCTGTAACAACTGGAGAAGTTTTTGGCTGCTAGATGTTACAGATTGAGATCTTTCTGGGACGCCCACCTGTTTGTCTAAATCTGTAACAGGTAGAGGTTCAAAAACCGTCTAGATGTTACAGATCGAGAAAAACTGCTGTGGAGTGCCGTCATCGACTGCTACACAGGCCCCAACTGATGAATTTGTCCTGATAGGCGCCCTAGAGCGGAATTTCGCGGCTACAATAGTGCGGTTACAACGACGTAATGCACTCAATGCAAGAAAGGATCCGCATGGCAAGCCTGTCGGATGAAATCTCGTCGCGCCGCACATTCGCGATCATCAGCCACCCGGATGCCGGTAAGACCACGCTTACCGAGAAGCTGCTGCTCTATACCGGCAGCATCCAGACCGCCGGCTCGGTCAAGGGCAAGAGCTCGGCCAAGCATGCCGTCTCGGACTGGATGGACATCGAGAAGGAGCGCGGCATTTCCGTCACCTCCTCGGTGCTGCAGTTCACTTACAACGGCGCCTGCGTCAACATCCTCGATACCCCCGGTCACCAGGACTTTTCGGAGGATACCTACCGTACCCTTATGGCCGCTGACGCCGCAGTCATGGTCATCGACGGCGCCAAGGGCGTCGAGGCCCAGACCAAGAAGCTCTTTAAGGTCTGTACGCTGCGCCACATTCCCATCTTCACCTTTGTGAACAAGCTCGACCACGAGGCTCGCGATCCGTTTGAGCTCATGGAAGAGATCGAAAATGTCCTGGGCATCAATACGTATCCCATGAACTGGCCGATCGGCAGCGGCCGCAATTTCCGCGGCGTGTTCGATCGTCAGACCCGTCGCGTCATTGCCTTTGAGGGCGACGGTCACGCCAACGCCACCAAGAAGGTCGCCGAGGTCGAGGCCGAGCTGGGCGATTCTTCCATGGATGAGCTCATCGGCGAGGAGAACCATAAGAACCTGATGGACGACATCGAGCTGCTCGATGGTGCCGGCGACGAGCTCGACTTGGATGCCGTGGCCTGCGGCAAGCTGAGCCCGGCGTTCTTTGGCTCGGCGCTTACCAACTTTGGCGTGGAACCCTTCCTTAAGGAGTTCCTGCGTCTGGCCCCGACACCGCGTGCCTATACCGATACGCTTACCAGTGAACCGGTCGATCCCTGCCGCGACGACTTTAGCGGCTTTGTGTTTAAGATCCAGGCCAACATGGACAAGAACCACCGCGACCGCATCGCCTTTGTGCGCATTTGCTCGGGTAAGTTCGAGCGCGGCATGGATGCCTTCCACGTGCAGGGCAACCGCAAGCTTAAGCTTGCCACGGGCACGTCGATGATGGCCGACGACCGCGCCATCGTGGACGAGGCGTACGCGGGCGATATCGTGGGCCTGTTCGACCCGGGTATCTTTAGCGTCGGCGACACCGTGTGCTCCGGCAAGCGCCATGTGCAGTATCCGCAGATCCCGACGTTTGCCCCCGAGATGTTCGCTCGCATTACGCAGGTCGACACGCTCAAGCGCAAGCAGTTCGTCAAGGGCATGGAGGAGCTTGCCCAGGAGGGCGCCATCCAGATCTTCCGCGAGCTTGGTGCCGGCATGGAGAGCGTCATTGTGGGCGTGGTCGGCGTGCTGCAGTTTGAGGTACTCGAGCGCCGCCTCAAGGCCGAGTACCGTGTTGAGGTTCGTCGCCAGCCGCTGCCCTATACGGATATTCGCTGGATCCAGAACGACCCCGACACCATCGATATCCCGGGCCTTTCGCTCACGCGCGACACGCTGCGCGTCGAGGACATGCGCGGTGGCAAGCTGTTGCTGTTTACGAGCCCGTGGAACGTGGATTGGGCAACCGACCACAACCCCGACCTTATCCTGTCGGAGTTTGGCAACGTAGTCTTTTAACGCATCGGCGTGGTGGCCCTGCGGGGCTGCCGCGCTGCCTGCTTGCCTGATGCCGCATGAGCGGCTATCATGCCCACCGTCGCCTCAAGACCGGGGCGTCCGAGCAGTTCGGGTCCGATATCCTGCTCGTTAAACCTAAAACCAAAGGAGTACATAATGATCAAGAAGGTCATGGAGGACTACAAGGTCCTGTTGCGGAGCATTCCCGCGGCAACGGTTTCGCTGTTTTTCGTGAGCGTTATCATGATGAACCTGCTGGCCAACAAAGAGCTCATCAGCCTGCCGTATCTGGCACTCGATTGCGGCTTTGTGGTGAGCTGGGTCTCGTTTTTGTGCCAGGACATGATCTGCAAGCGCTTTGGCGCCAAGGCATCCATCAAAATCTCTATCCTCGCGCTGGCGGTCAACCTTGCCGTGAGCCTGTGCTTTTGGGCATGCTCGCTCACGCCCGGTATGTGGGGTGCCTACTACGACACGGGCATGATCGAGGTCAACACCGCCCTTAACGCCACTATCGGCGGCACCTGGTACGTGGTGCTGGGCTCTTCGCTGGCAATGTTCGTTTCTGCCGTGGTTAACTCCACGCTCAACCAGTCGCTCGGCCGTATGCTCAAAAAGAATAACTTTGCGAGCTTCGCCTTCCGCTCCTATGTTTCCACGGGTGTTGGCCAGTTTATCGACAACCTGGTCTTTGCCATTGTGGTGAGCCACACGTTCTTTGGCTGGACCTGGGTACAGGTCCTTATGTGCTCGCTGACCGGCGCTGTTGCCGAGCTGCTGTGCGAGGTCTTCCTGAGCCCCGTGGGCTACAAGGTCGTGCGCGGCTGGGAGCGCGAGAATGTGGGCGCCGAGTACCTTGAGCGCCACGCAACCGCCTAAGGAGCAAGTATGCGGGTTTTGATTACGGGCGCTTCGGGCGGTATCGGAGCCGCGTGCGTGCAGCGCTTTTTGGACGAGGGCCACGAGGTAGTGGGCTTTGATCTGCTGCCGGCGGCGATCGAACACGAGCGTTACCGCCATCTGGTCGTTGATGTACGCGAGCCTGACTCGTTTCCAGGCGATCTTGAACCCCAGGTGATCGTGAACGTTGCCGGTGCGCAGGATTCGGCTGACGACATCGCCGCCAACCTGTGTGGCACCATCAACGTGACCGAGTGCTACGCCTTTGTGGGGGAGGGGCTTGCTGCCAAGCCGGCGTCGGCTATCAAATCCGTGGTCAATGTGGGGTCGGCGAGCGGGCATACGGGATCGGAGTTTCCCGCCTATGCTGCCAGCAAGGGCGGCGTTATCGCCTACACCAAGAACCTTGCAAACCGCCTGGCACCGCAGGCCATCGCCAACAGTGTGGACCCGGGTGGCGTTATCACGCCGCTCAACCGTTGCGTGATGGAAGACGAACACCTGTGGAACCAGATTATGGAGCTTACGCCGCTTAAACGCTGGGCAACCGCCCAAGAGATCGCCGAGTGGATCTACTTTGTGGGCGTGACCAACCGGTTTATGACCGGGCAGAGCCTGCTTATTGATGGTGGCGAGGCCGGCCGCACACAATTTATTTGGCCCGAATAGGAAACGCGCCCGATGGAAAGCCGTCGGGCGCGTTTTTGATGTATCGATTTTAGCCGAGACAAGTCCAGTTGACGGGGGTCGAGCCGTGCTGTTCGAGTAGCCGATTGGCTGCCGAGAAGGGTCGCGACCCCATAAAAGCGGGGAGTTCTGCCGTGGCACGGTTGGCCGAAAGCGGCGAGGGGTGCGTGGAGGCAAGGCAGAACTTGCCGGTTGTTTTGCCCGCGTCGATTGCGGCGAGCTTGCCCTCAACCATCTGCTGGGCAAAGCGGCCCCATGCCAAAAAGACTACCGGTTGGGGTAGCTGGCAGCAGCGTTCGATAACGTAGTCGGTGAGCGTACTCCAGCCCAGCTTGGCGTGTGAGTTCGCGGCATGCTCGCGCACGGTAAGCGTAGTGTTGAGGAGCAGGACGCCCTGTTGTGCCCATGGCGTCAGATCTCCCGTGGCGGGAATGGGACAACTCAGATCGGCTTTGAGTTCCTTATAGATGTTGCGCAGGCTTGGCGGCAACTTGGTTTGCGTCGCGGGGACCGAGAACGATAACCCCATGGCCTGGTTGGGCCCGTGATAGGGATCTTGGCCCAAGATGACAACTTTGACCTGGTCGGCCGGCGTGTAGGCGAGGGCATTGAGGATGTCGTCTTGTGCCGGGTAGATGGTCTGCTCGGCACGCAAAAGGGCGATGCGCTCGAGCAGCTGGTTCGTAGTGTCACGTACCGGCTGCGGCGCATCGTCCAACCAAGTTGCTATGTTGCGGTCGCGAGTTGCGGTGTCCATGGAGCTCCTTTATGGCAAATGCTATGTTGGCATCTATTGTAAAGGCGCACCGGTTGCCTTTATGCCGCGGCTGTATGAGGGGCGAGTCCACCGCCGCCTACACCATTATGGCGATGCTGGAGGAGGGCCTGGACGTGAGCATGCTGTATCGCCGTACCGTCGAGGGCATGCGGGCCGATATTCGCGTACGTCCCATCGTGCACGCTCCCTCACGTGACGTAGTGGCGGCCTGGCTCAGCTGGGACACCATGCCTATTGCCACGAGGCGCTTTATCGACTACATGAGCTCGCATATCGTCAATTAATGACTGGCGTGGCGTTGAGTGCGGTGTTTAGCAGGCTGTCGCTTTGGCTTGGGTGGCGCGATGGGTGCGTGCCGGGTGGCAGAGTAGTACCGCCACGACCATAAAGAACGCCGTGGTGCCCAGGCTGATGGGGTAGACCATCATGATGTTCGCAAAGGTGCGGAAGTGCGGGAACACGCAGAATACCCAATAGAAGCGGATGCCGCAGACGCAGATCATGGTGATAAGGGCGGGCATGAGCGAGATGCCAAAGCCGCGCAGGTAGCCGGACATGTTCTCGTACAACATGATAAAGGCGTACGCAGGGAAGATAGAGCACACGCGGATATAGCCGATTGAGACGATGTTGGGATCGCTGTTGAACAACGACAGGATCTCGCGCCCCAGGCCGACAATAACAATAATCGTGATGAGCGCGACGACACCGCCTTCGACCAGGCAGACCTTAAGGGTCTTGGTGCAGCGGTCGATCTGACAGGCACCGTGGTTTTGTCCCACAAAGGTGGTGCAAGCCTGGCTAAAGCTGTTGAGCAGGTTGTAGCACACGCACTCCAGGCTCACGGCGGCGCTCGAGGCCGCCATGACCTCGGTGCCCAGGCTGTTGATGGCGGACTGGATGATGATGTTGGCGACGGCAAAGACGGCGCTTTGGATGCCGGCGGGCAGGCCGATCTTGACGATGCGCTTGAGGGCGACGGGGTCGATAGCAAGGTCGCGCGGGGTGACGCGGACGACGGAGTCGGTCTTGAGCAGGCGGATAAAGAGTGTAGCGGCGCTGACGGTGTAGGCGATGACGGTGGCGATGGCGACACCCGCGACGCCCCAGTGGAGTACGGGGACAAAGATGAGGTCCAGGCCAATGTTGAGGACGGTGGACACGGCAAGCGCTTGCAGCGGCATGCGGGTGATGCCGACGGAGCGGAAGATCGCGGCCTCAAAGTTGTAGAGCAAGATTGAGGGCATGCTGAGCAAAAAGACGCGTAGATAGAGCGAAGCGAGCGGCATGGTCTCGGCGGGAACGTTGAGCGCGGCGAGCATGGGCTCGGCAAAAATCTCGCCCAGAGCGATGACGACAAAGCCCACGAGCGCCATTAAAATCGAGGTATGGACGGCGCGTTTGACCATATTCTGATCGTTGCGGCCGATAGCGTTGGCGATGACCACGTTGGAGCCAAGCGACATGCCAATAAACAGGTTGAGCATAAGGCTGGTAAGCGGAACATTGGAGCCGACTGCCGCCATGGCGAGGGTTCCCTGGTCGCCCGAGAAGTTACCGATAATGACCGTGGCGATGAGGTTTGACAGCTGCTCCAAGATGCTCGTGGCGGCCACGGGCAAGGCGAACAGGGGGATATTGCGCCACAGTGAGCCGGTGGTCATGTCGATGTGCTTAGATGCGGTATCAGCCATACGCTCTCAATCTCTAACGTGCTATTTCGTGCTTATTTGCGCAGACGATGATACTCCTAATCACCTAGTCATTGGGGGCGTTCTTAAACGACTAGTCATTCAAGAACGCCCCCAATGACTAGGTGGGGAAGGCGTGCGACAATGGTGTACGTTGTGTTGTTCGCGCTAAGGAGTTGCCATGTTGTTGTGTCCCGTTTGCCATGAGCCGTTGGTGGACGACGAGCGCGGTGCTGCATGCGCGGGCGGACACCGGTTTGACCGCGCGCGCGAGGGTTATCTATATCTGCTACGTTCGTCCAAGAGCGGCGACTCCATGGGCGATCCCAAGTCGCAGGCACGCAGCCGTCGTGACTTTTTGAACCGTGGCTACTATGCGCCGCTGCGCGATGCAATGGTCGAGCTGGTGCGCAAACGGGTTTCTGGGCGTGCTGCGTCTACAGGCGGCCCCATGACGCTGCTCGATATTTGCTGCGGTGAGGGTTACTACACCAGCGCGATGGGCGCGGTGCCGGGCGTGGACGCTTATGGCTTTGACCTGGGCAAAGAAATGGTACGCCTGGCCGCCAAGCGCGGCGATGCGACCTATTTTGTGGCCAACATGAAAGACATCCCAGTGGCCGATGGCGCCTTCGATATGGTGACCGAGCTCTTTGCTCCCTTTAACGAGCGCGAGTTTGCCCGCGTGTTGGCGCCGGAGGGTTCGCTCTACACCGTGGTGCCGGGTGCCCGTCATCTCTTTGGGCTCAAGGAGGTGCTCTACGACACGCCGTACCTCAACGACGAAAAGCTTCCGAAGACGATGGAGCTTAAACTGGTCGGCACACAGCGGGTGTCCGCGAATATTACGCTCCAAACCCAGGCCGACATCGAGGCGGTGTTCCAGATGACGCCGTACTACTACCGCACACGCCCTACCGACAAAGAGCGCCTGGCAAACCTGGACACCCTTAAAACCGACATCGACTTCATCATTGCCGAGTACCGCCACAGCTAACCAACCTGCCAAAAAGGGACAGGTTTATTTTGGCAGGTTTTACCTGGGCAAATGTAAAGGGCCGACCGCGTTACTACGCGATCGGCCCATGTTAGTTGCTTGGCTGCAGGGGTTATGAGAAGCGAGTGCCTACAAGCGGTCCTTGTTCTCGGCCTTAACGGCGTGCGCCTGCTGAACAAAGAACAGGTCGTAGACCACGATGACAAAGGCACCGATATTGACGGCGCTGCCGCCGAGTGCGGGAAGCGTGAGCACGGCCTGCGCAATCGTGGCGATTGCGGCAACGATGCCGAGCTTAAACGCGCTATCCACCTGCGAGGGCTTGTTGGCGCCCTTGATGCCCGCAACACCTGCGGAAAGATCGACAATGCCCTTGACGACAAGCACGACCGCGGCGAGCATGGCGTTCGACCCGTACGTGGAATCGAGGCTGCCCCTGGCGATACCGATGCCGGCGATGACGAGGCTGGCGATGCCCAAAACAAAGTAGATGAGGGCAAGGATTTTGAGAGTCTTGCGAGCGGAGCTCATGGCTGGTCCTTTCGATACGAGTACGCCGATCTGGCGTAGCCCATGTGTTGCACATATGGTGAAGCACATTGTAGTTCAACGCAGCGATGCGTGCGCCTGAAAGCGCTTTGAGCCCGCGCAGCCCAATTCGACCTTTCAAAAAGGAAAGCTGGACGTAAGCCAAATCGATGGCAGCTCATGTGCGGCGCTGCGATGATGAGACCGTAACAAGGAGCCGTTCTTAAGGAGGAGCCATGATGTACGGAGCGGGGCGAGTGCATGAGCCGCGGTCGTTGGGAAGGCGCATGGGCGATTCTGTGATCGCTGCCGTGTGCACGGGATTGATGGCGGTGCTTTGCATTGGGATGCTGTGGGCCATGTCGCATGTGGGACAATAGCGGACGGTTGGGTGCTGGCATAAACGGCGCTCACGTATTCATTTTGCTTGTTAAGGAGTACCCATGGGCGTCGTCGATCCCTTTTCTGTTGCTCGGGCCGCGGGGCTTGAGCTGACCGGGAAGTCCGCGGGCCTCACGCTCACCGACGGCACGATGGAGTTGCGTGCCGATTTTGACCGCATGCTGCCACGGCTCAAACAGGGTCGTCTGCAGCAAGAGCTGTTGGTAAAGGCTGCGCGCGCAAAAGGCGTCGAGTGCCCATGGGCGATTGATGCCACGGCAGGCTTTGGCGAGGATTCGCTGCTGCTGGCGGCTGCGGGCTTTACCGTCGATCTGTATGAGCAGGATTGCGTGATCGCGGCGCTCCTCAAGGATGCCTTGGATCGCGCGGCAGATAATCCGGCGCTTGCGACTGCCGTGGCACGCATGCGCTTACGTGCGGGCGAGGACAGCATTGCAGGCCTTCACCATATAACTGAGTTAATCGGGCAGGGCGAGCTCACCGCTCCCGACGTGGTGTATCTGGACCCCATGTTTCCCGAGCGCACAAAGAGCGCGGCGGTTAAAAAGAAGTTTCAACTCTTGCATCATCTGGAACAGCCGTGTGCCGATGAGGAGACGCTGGTCGAAGCTGCGCTTGCGGTGCGCCCGCGCAAGGTCGTTATCAAGCGGCCGATGAAGGGGCCGCTGCTTGCTGGCGTTAAGCCGAGCTATCAACTTGCGGGCAAGGCCGTTCGTTACGATGTTTTGGTGCCGCCGCGCCCGTAGCTTGCGGGCGATGGTTGGCGCTCGGTCAGTGTCGTGCCGATGCGGGGCCTATTTCCAAGGGTGCGACGTCAGGTGCCAGCCGCCGCAGTATTCGCATTTGTAGCAGGCCAAACCACGCCGCCCGCGGCTTTCGCAGTCGGCCATAACGGCCTCGGCCTCGGCGCGTGTGCCGTAACGGTTTTTGCGCTCGCACGACTTGTAGCGCCAGGCTTCATCGCGCTCGGCGTTCAGGGTGTCGCGGCGCTCGTCCTCGCGCGCAAACAGGTCGCTCATAGCGCCACCGGTGGCAGCGCCCAAAAACTCGCTTTTGGCCTTTGACCAGGCGGCTCGCTTTTTGCTTCCCATCTGCTTCTCGCCCCTCTTCAAACGCTGGTATCATTGCTCAATCAAAGTGATACCAATAAACGTGAGGTCGCTGCGTGATGATCAGAAAAACCCTCGATACCGACATTCCCGCCGTCATGGCTATCTATGACGCGGCCCGTGCCTTTATGCGCGCGCATGGCAACGCCACGCAGTGGCCCGAGGGCACGCCTTCTGCCGAGCAGCTGGCTGCCGATATCGCCGCCGGTGGTAGCTATGTGTGCGAAGTCGACGGCCGCGTGGTGGCGACGTTCGCCTTTTTACCGGGCCCGGACGAGTGCTATGACGTAATTGAGGACGGGCAATGGCGCAGCGACACTCCGTACGCCGTGCTGCACCGTGTGGCGTCCGACGGCACCGTGCACGGTATCGCGGCTGCGATGTTCGCCTTTGCCAAAGAGCGTGCCGACCACCTGCGTATCGATACGCATCGGGACAACCTGCCCATGCAGGGCGCGAGTATTAAAGCGGGGTTTGAGCGTGCCGGCGTCGTGTATGTGTCGGACGGCACGCCGCGTGTTGCGTTTGACTGGCTGCGCGAGGCATAAGAGCGGGGGCGCGTATCTACGCTCCATGTAAGCGAAAATGGCCTCGGGTGGGGCCATTTTTGATCGCTGCGCTGTTTTGCAAGGTGGTAGATGCCGCTCGCTGTCGGCTCTAAGGCACCTACGCTCGGGGCAGCTCGCTTCCGCAGTGGCAACACTTGGTCGCGCCTTCGTGCACCTCTTCCAGGCAATACGGACAGACGGGCGCCGGTGCGGCTTCCTCGGCGGTGGCACCGGCGAGCCTGTCGCCGATTTCCTGCGCCTTGTTGAATGCCTTGACGATGGCAAAGACGATTGCCGCCACAATCAAAAAATTGATGCACGAGCCGATAAAGGCGCCAAAGTCGATATTAGTGCCCGGCACCACCAGCCCCGAGATCTCGGTAGCGCTACCGCCGGCAATCACGGAGATAAGCGGGTTGATGATGTTATCGGTAAGTGAGGTCACGATGGCGGTGAATGCGCCGCCGATAATCACGCCGACGGCCATGTCCATCACGTTGCCGCGATTGATGAATTCCTTGAACTCGTTGAGCAATGTCTTCATGGTGACTCCTCGCTGTTGTGGGGTTAGCGTTGTTACCGCCCCGGATGAGCCCGGGCAGGCAAAAAGGGGGTGCCGGCTTTCGCAAGGCGCGAACCTACGAAAATCGCCGCGCGGCAACGCGGGGCGATGAGCTCGGTCGGGGGATAGGGCCCGCTTCGCCCGCCGGCCCGTAAATTGTATCATCCAGTGTGGAACGAGAGCGCCCGTTGCCGCGTGCGACGGGCTCGCAATAAGAGGAGAGCCATGTCGAAGCAAGCGGTCGTTGGAATCTTGGCGCATGTCGATGCTGGCAAGACCACGCTGGCCGAGGCCATGCTGTTCGATGCGGGTCGCATTCGTAAGCGCGGCCGCGTGGACGATGGCGATTCGCATCTGGACACTAACGCGATCGAGCGCGAGCGCGGCATTACGATTTTCTCGTCGCAGGCCGTGCTCGACCACGGTGATACCCGCGTCATGCTCGTGGATGCACCGGGGCATGTCGATTTTTCTGCCGAGGCGGAGCGCACGCTGCGCGCACTCGACTACGCGATTTTAGTTGTGGGCGCCAACGACGGCGTGCAGGGGCACACCGAAACCCTGTGGCGCCTGCTTGCACGCTATGACATTCCGACGTTCATCTATATCAACAAAATCGATTTGGAGAATCCCGGCCGCGATGTTTTGCTGGCACAACTTGGGCGGCGTCTTTCCGAAGGATGCCTGGATGCCAACGAACTGCTGGAGGGCGGCGCCGTTCAGGAGGACGCTGCTGCGTTGGACGAGGCGGCGCTCGAGGAGTTTCTTGAGGCAGGTGAGCTTTCCGTCGCAACGCTGTCGCGCATGGTTGCCGAGCGCAAGCTCTTTCCCTGCTTTGCCGGCTCGGCGCTCAAGGACCAGGGCGTGAGCGAGCTGCTGGATGGCATATGCGTGCTGATGCGCGAACAGATATGGCTTCCGGAGTTTGCCGCACGCGTCTATCGTGTCAGCCGCGGGGATCGAGGCGAGCGCTTGGCATGGGTTAAAGTGACCGGCGGCACGCTGTGTGCAAAACAGATGATCAGCGGACGTTCCGGTGCCGAGGTATGGGAGCAGAAGGTCGATCAGGTGCGCATCTATAACGGCGAAAAGTATGAGCTTGCCCAAGAAGTTGCTGCTGGCGGTATTTGTGCCGTGACGGGTCTTGCGCACGTTCGCCCAGGGGACGCCTTGGGTGCGGAGCCCGTGTGTGATGCGCCCGTCATCGCTCCGGTCCTCACCTATACGGTGCTTCCGGGCGAACACGATGTCCATGCGGTGTTTAAAGCGCTGACTGAGTTGGCGGACGAAGACCCCATGCTCGGCGTAAGCTGGAATACTCATCTGGAGCAGATTCACCTGCAGCTGATGGGCGCCGTGCAACTCGAGGTCGTGCAGCGGGTGTTGGCCGATCGCTTTGGCCTTTCGATTTCGTTTGAGCCCGGCGGCATTCTCTATAAGGAGACCATTTCGCAGCCGGTCGAGGGCGTGGGCCACTTTGAGCCGCTGCGCCACTATGCCGAGGTGCATCTGCGCCTAGAGCCGTTGCCGGCGGGTTCGGGCGTGCAGTTTGGCACCGTGACTTCGACCGACGAGCTCGATCTTAACTGGCAACGCCTGGCGCTCACAAACGCCATGGAGCGAGATCACCTGGGCGTGCTGACCGGCTCGCCCATCACCGATGTGCGCATTACGCTCACAGGTGGCCGTGCGCATGCCAAACACACCGAGGGCGGCGACTTTCGCCAGGCCACGTACCGCGCGATTCGCCAGGGGCTCATGCAGGCGCGTGAGGCCGGCGCGGCGGTGCTGTTGGAGCCGTGGTATCGCTTTGAGCTCGAGGTGCCGGGGGAGTGTGTGGGCAGGGCGTTGTCAGACGCCACGCGTATGGGAGCCGACTACGAGCCGCCGACGATGGCGGGCGAACGGGCAAAGCTTGTGGGTCGCGTGCCGGCATCCGAGGTGCAGGATTATGCGCTGGAGGTGGCCGCTTACACGAGCGGTCGCGGGCATCTGTACCTGGAGTTTGCCGGCTATGCGGCATGCCATGATGCCGAGCGCGTCATCGAGACTGTCGCCTATGAGCCCGAGGCCGATCTACCCAACACGCCCGACTCGATCTTTTGCTCTCACGGCGCTGGCTACACGGTCAAGTGGTACGACGTCCCCGAGGCAGCCCACGTAAAGGTCGATCCCGCCACCTTCCGCCCCTGGCGAGCGGCGGACGTCGAGTTTTTCGGCCATAGGTGATAGAGGGTCAGTCTCTTTGTCGCATCCTGTTGGTATAACTCGGTATAAGTTGGTATAACTGTTACCAGGGTTTGCCAATCCGAGGAGGCCGACATGAATCCAAATCCCTTTAAGCCCACGGCTGGCAAGCGGCCTCCGATACTCATCGGCCGCGAGTCGGTCATCGAAGATTTCGAGGAAGGGCTCGATAACGGCGCCGGAGCGCCGGGCAGGCTCATGCTCATTACGGGAAACCGCGGCTGTGGCAAAACAGTTCTCTTGCGGGAGCTGCAGCGTTTAGCTAGCGAGCGCGGATGGGCGGTTGTCTCCGATTCCGCCTCGCTTGGCCTATGCGACCGCTTGGCCGACGCGCTTCGCTCGAATAAACCCGTTGTGACGTCAATGGAGTTTGGTCCGTCGTTTGGCCGAATGTCGGTCGAGGCGGCGCGGGCAAAAGGCGAGACGTTGCGCGGGTTAGTCAACGAACGCCTCAAGAAACTCGGGCCGGGAAAGGGCTTACTGTTTGCGATTGACGAGGCCCAATCGGCATCTATCGAGGAGCTGGCGGCGCTGGCCGTTCTCTATCAGCAGGTGCTCGGAGACCAGGATGCTACGGGCTTGCCCGATAGCGACCAGCGCGGTCTTGCGCTGGTTTTTGCCGGCTTGCCCAGCATGGTTGATGACTTGCTCGAAGAGCCGAGCGTAACGTTTTTGCGCCGCGCCCAGCAGCGTACGCTGGGGGCGATTTCTTTGCCCAAAGTGCGCGATTCATATATCCAGACGGTCAAAGGCACTGGTCTTTGCGTTGATGCGGAGACGGCGGACCTTGCGGCGCGCAAGAGCATGGGGTATCCCTATATGGTTCAGCTGGTGGGATATTACATGTGGAGGTCTGCTGTCCGGCGTGACTCGCGGGTCATTGAAGTGTGCGATGTCGAGGCTGGCTACGCCGATGCCATCTCCGAGTTCTATGAAGCAGTCGACGCCCCTTTGTATTACGGGTTGCGCAGTCCGCAGCGCCTCTTTATCGAGGCCATGGCGGCTGATGGGGGCAAGCCGACGCGCATGGCTGACATCATTGAGCGCTGCGACCGCACCCAAAGCTGGGCGAGTAAATATCGCGCAAGCCTGATTCGCGAGCGCGTCATCGAGGCTGCCGGATACGGCCTCGTCCGGTTTACCGTGCCCATGCTGGGCGAGTACATCCGCGACCGCGTTTTATGGCATGAGTAGGGTGATAAAGGTGACGGAACAGAAGATGAGCCCGCAGGCTATAGAGGTACGTGGCGCGCGTGTGCACAACCTCAAGGACATCGATATCGATATTCCGCTGGGAAAGCTCGTGGGTATTGCTGGCGTATCGGGTTCGGGCAAGAGTTCGCTGGCACTGGGCGTTCTTTACGCCGAGGGCTCGCGTCGCTACCTGGAGGCGCTTAGCACCTATACTCGCCGCCGTCTGACGCAGGCCGAACATGCCCAGGTGGACGAGGTGCTGCACGTACCGGCGGCGCTCGCATTGCATCAGCGCCCCAGCGTGCCGGGTGTGCGCTCGACCTTTGGTACCATGACCGAGCTCAACAATAGCCTGCGTCTGCTCTTTAGCCGTTGCGCCCATCACGTGTGCCCGCACTGCGGGGCGCGCGTGGAGCCGAGCCTTAACGTGGCCGCGGGCCTGTCGCTCACGTGCCCCGAGTGCGGCCGTGAGTTCTACGCGCCGGGTGCCGAGGACCTTGCCTTTAACAGCAGCGGCGCGTGTCCCACCTGCGGCGGCACCGGTGTCATGCGCGAGGTGGACGAGGCGAGCCTGGTGCCCGACGAGTCCAAGACTATCAACGAAGGCGCGGTGCTTCCTTGGGGCATGCTCATGTGGGATCTGATGAAGCAGGTGGCAGGCGAGATGGGTGTGCGTACCGACGTGCCGTTTAACCAGCTCACGCCTCAAGAGCGCGACATCGTGTTTCATGGCCCGGCGGTTAAGAAGCACATTCTCTACGTTCCCAAAAACGGCGAGGGCGCTACGCCGCTCGACTTCACCTATTACAATGCCGTCTATACCGTCGAGAACGCGCTCGCCAAGGTTAAGGACGATAAGGGCTTAAAACGTGTGGCGCGCTTTTTGCGCGAGGGGCCATGTCGTGACTGTGGCGGCACGCGCCTCTCCGAGGCTGCGCGCCAGCCCCAGGTGCGCGGTATCAATCTGGCGCAGGCCGCGGCCATGACGCTTGGTGATGCGGTTGAGTGGGTGCACGGGGTGC
Organism: Collinsella sp. SGI.180; assembly: GCF_050313455.1. Taxonomy (NCBI): domain Bacteria; kingdom Bacillati; phylum Actinomycetota; class Coriobacteriia; order Coriobacteriales; family Coriobacteriaceae; genus Collinsella; species Collinsella sp. SGI.180. The sequence continues at coordinate 73,073 of NZ_JBNPLL010000006.1, read as the reverse complement.
CCGCATCCTTGCCGCCCGAGATGCGGCCCATGGCGATGGATATCTGCGATTCGTTTTTGAGCGCGGCCCGTCGCCTGGTCGATCTGGGTCTCGACTATCTTTCGCTCGATCGCGCCGGCGCCACGCTCTCCACGGGCGAGCGTCAGCGCGTGCAGCTCGCCCGCGTGGTGCGCAACCGATCGACGGGCGTGCTCTATGTGTTGGACGAGCCTTCGATTGGCTTGCATCCTGCCAATGTTGATGGTCTGGTAGGCGTGATGCGCGATCTGGTTGATGACGGCAACACCGTGGTTGTTGTCGACCACGATACACGTGTGCTGGTGGAAGCCGACTATCTGGTCGAGATGGGCCCCGTTGCCGGAGCTGGCGGCGGTAATGTGATTGCCGCTGGCACGGTGGACGAGGTCGAACAATCGCAGGGCAGCCGCATCGCCCCGTTTTTGCGCGCAGACCCCAAGCGTATGCGCCCGCAGGTGACTGACGACGAACTGTTCGACCAGGGCCACATCCGCATGGCAACCGATGCCATCCATACCGTCAAACCGCTCGAAGTCGATATACCGCGCGGTCGCCTTGTCGCGGTGACGGGCGTTTCGGGTTCGGGTAAGACGACGTTGGTGCTCGAGACACTCATCCCGGCGCTTAAGGCCCAGGCAGCTGGCGAGCGCCTGCCAAGCCATGTGCGCTGGGTCGACGCCGAGGGTATCGCACGCGCAAACCTGATTGACGCCACACCTATCGGCGCCAACGTGCGCTCGACGGTAGCGACCTATGCCGACATCCATGATGAGCTGCGCCGCGCCTTCGCCCGTACGCCCGAAGCCAAGGCAGCCGGCTACAAAGCGGGTGCCTTTAGCTACAACACTGGCGCCTTGCGCTGCCCTACGTGTGACGGCACGGGCTCGATATCGCTCGACGTGCAATTTTTGCCCGACGTCGAGATCATCTGCCCAGCATGTCGAGGCTCGCGTTATGCAGACGCGGCTTCGCATATCCATCGCGAGGGCAAGGACGGGAGCAAGCTTACGTTGCCGCAGCTCATGGACATGAGCGTGGACGAGGCTCTCGACGCCACGGTGGGGCTCAAGAAGGTTCAGGCGCGCTTGCTGACCTTGCACGACCTGGGCTTGGGCTATCTTACACTCGGTGAGCCCACGCCGGCGCTTTCGGGCGGCGAGGCGCAGCGTTTAAAGCTTGCGAGCGAGATGGGCCGCGTGCAGGACGATGCCGTATTCGTATTCGACGAGCCCACGATCGGCCTGCATCCGCTCGATGTTCAGGTGCTGCTGAACGTGTTTGACGGCCTCGTCGCCAAGGGTGCAACGGTTATCGTGATCGAGCACGATCTCGACCTTATCCGCAATGCCGATTATGTGATCGACATGGGGCCGGGCGGTGGCGATGCGGGCGGGCAAGTCGTCTGCGCCGGCACGCCGGCGGATATCGCTGCTTGCTCCAAGAGCATTACTGGCCGCTACCTATAGGCAAAGCGACAAAGGGGCAGCCCTTTGTCGCGTTGATGCCAAAACCAATTTGTCAAGGGTTAGAGGGTTTGAAAGTCTACCATTTCTGCCCCGTCCCCTAATGGCAGGTTTTTACATACCGGCAAAGCCTGTCTGGCGCAGGGCTTCGTAGAGGACGATGGCGGCGCTGTTGGAGAGGTTGAGTGCGCTGATGCGGTAGTCGTCCGGATTGACGAAGTTGCCGCAGATATCCTGCCGAAGGATGGCCTCATGGCCGTTCTCGGTATGTCCGAGCGATTCCTCGTGGGCTTCCCAGGCCTCGGCGTTGTCGAGTGAGTCACAATCGCGCAGCATGGGGATGCGCTCGCAACGCTCGGGCGCTGCGGCGAGCAGCCCTTCGGGAATCCCCGAGCTTTCGCTGCCAAAGACCAAATAGTCGCCGTCACGGTAAGTGCTTTGCGCATAGGTTCGGCGTGCCTTTTTGGTCAGCAGATGCAAGCGGTCGTCGGCGGGGGAGAGGTCATTGCGCGCAAGGAAATCCTCCCAGCTGGCATAGGTCGTCACGTCCAAGTTTTGCCAGTAGCCCAGGCCGGCGCGACGCACCGTTTTGTCGTCGAGCGAAAAGCCCAGTGGCTCCACCAGATGCAGGCGGGCGCCGGTAACCACGCAGGTACGGCCGATATTACCCGTATTGGCCGGAATCTCGGGAGCATACAGCACGATATTGAACATGAATCTCCTTGGCATAGAACGAAAAACCACCACGAAGGGGCAGTCACCTTCGTGGTGGTTTGATGGTTACGTGGGCGGAAAACGCCCACTTGGATAACCTAAGCGCGGTGCCAGTCGGTCAGGCAGGCATCGAGGGCGGCGATGAGCGCATCCTTGTCCATGTGACGGCCGATGATGCACAGGCTCGTCATGCGGTCGCCCGTCTCGTCGTCCCAAATCTGCATGATCTCGGGGTTCTCGTCGATGATCTTCTGCTTCTCGCCCTCGGGCGCCGAGTCAACGAACAAGCCGTTCTCCATCAGGCGCATCTGGCGGCCGGCCTGCTCGAACATGTAGCACATGTCCGGATCGCCGGTCTGCCACAGCGGACCCTTGACGCGAATGACCTCGTCGGGCCACTCCTGCTCAACAAAATCGGTGAACTTCTGCAGGTCAAACGGCTTACGGCGCGAGTACACAAAGGTCTCGATGTCGTACTCGAGCACCTCGGGGTCGTCGTGCTCCTCGGGATGCTCCATGGCCTCGATCCAGGCGGCGGAGTTGTAGGCGCGCATAAAGTCGAAGCGATCGGTATCGAGCAGCTCCTCCATGGGGACCTCGCCGTTTTGAGCCTCGACAATCACGGCGTCCTTCTGCAGGCTGCGCACGATGGCCTTGAGCTCGGCGATCTGCTCAGGGCTCACGGTATCGGTCTTGTTGAGGATCAGCGTGGAGCAAAACTCGATCTGCTGGATGAGCAGGCTCTCGATGTCGTCCTCGTCGATATCCTCGGCCAGCAGGTCGCGACCGCCGTTGAACTCGTCGTACATGCGGGCGCAGTCGACCACGGCAACGATGTTGTCGAGCGCGAGCTTGGGTTCGCCGCCCACTTTGGCCTCGTCGCAGAAGCTCGAGATGGTGTAGGCGATGGGGATAGGCTCGCAAATACCGGAGGCCTCGATGATGATGTAGTCGAACTTGCCCGAATCGGCAATGCCCTGCAGCTGGTTGGCCAGGTCGTCCGAAAGCGTGCAGCAGATGCAGCCGTTGGTGAGCGGGATGAGGTCGTCGGTCTCGGAAAGGCCGCCGTCGGCGATAAGGCTGGCGTCGACGTTGATCTCGCCGATATCGTTGACGATCACGGCGGCGCGGATACCGCCGTCGTTGGCGAGGATATGGTTGAGCAGCGTGGTCTTGCCGGCACCGAGGTATCCGGTAAGCATGATGATCTTCACGGGTTTGTTGGGCATGTGCCCTCCTTTGTTAGACATGGCTTACAGTAAAATCATATGCCAAACGCCTGCTCTTATACCCACGCGCCGGCAAATAACACAGGCTACTCCCAGGCTCCCCACACATCGGGGCAATAACCGACGGTGGCCTTTTTGCCGTTGCGCACGATGGGCTCGGCCAGTACCTGCTGATTCTCGAGCAGCTTATCAAAGCGCTGGCTGGGAGTGAGGTGCTGGATAAGTGCGAGTGTCTCCTCGTCCTTGGCTTTGGGGTTGAGCAGCTTGTCGATGCCGCCGACCGCCTGCATCACGCTCGTGAGCTCGCCTTTGCTCATCTCCTTTTCCTTAAGGTCAATAAACTGCACCTTAATGCGGCGCTCCTTAAAATAGCGCTGGGCCTTCTTGGTATCGAAGGACTTTTTGGTGCCAAAAATCTGGATATTCATATATTGCTCCGCCGTTCTACCTGATGAAGTTGGTGCGCTCGCGATCGGCTTCGGGCGCGCTGATGCCGGCGGCCTGTCCTGCTTCGATACATTGCAGGAGCCAGGCCATGTTCTTGCCGATGTTGCGCATGGTGGCAAGGCCCTCGGCATCCCCATCGGCGTCGCCGGGCACGCGACCAAAGACGTTGTTCCAGTACGTGGAGGCGACCACGGGCATCTGGTTAATGGTGAAGTACTTGTTGAGCACATCGAAGGTGGTCGACGTGCCACCGCGACGGGCGACAGCGACCGCGGCGCCGGGTTTGTGCGCAAAGGCGTGCCCGCCCGCATAGAAGGCGCGATCGAGGGCCGAAAGGATGCGTCCGCTGGGGTGCGCATAGTAGACGGGTGAGCCAAAGACAAAGCCGTCTGCCTGCTCAGCGGCAGCGATGAGCTCGTTCACCACGTCGTCGTCAAAGGTGCAGCGACCGCCAAGCTTGCCGCACTGGCCGCAACCGATACAATCGCGAATGGGCTTGGCGCCCAGCTGAAACACCTCGGTATCAATGCCTTCGGCATTGAGCTGCTCGGCGACTTCGGCGAGTGCGCGGGCGGTGTTGCCGTTTGCCTTGGGACTGCCATTGACCAAAAGAACCTTCATCACAAACTCCCTCTGTTGTCGGTGACTTCTGCGGAGGATTATCGCACGAGAGGGCAGATGGCGTGGGGAGCGATGTGAAACGGCTTGTGTTTCACATCGCTCCCCACGACGCTAGTCCAGCTTGGTGCCCGGTACTTGCGGCGCCTCTTCAAGCAGCGCTTTGAGCTCGTTCAAAATGGAAACGGGCTGTCGGTCGACAGCGTCTAGATGAAGTGTCGCTACACGAATGGGCGGCTGATATTCAAATGAGCCAAAGAGCACGGGCGACCCCAAGAATCGCTCGATTTCGTCTGCGATCGCGTCGGTCTCTTCGGGATCAAAGTCGTCGAAAAGCGCCACGAACATTGGTCCCGTCGAGCGGAACAGACGACCCTTGCCGCGCGAGCATTCCATAAGGCAGGCGGCACTTTCTGCCAAAACACGGTCGCCCGCATCAAAGCCAAAGCGGGCATTGACCTGAGCGATATCGTTGATTTTAATGGCAATAAAGCCTGCCTCGCGCGCCACGCGACGCATTTCACCAATGGCGTTGACCAGGGCGTGAATATCGCCCAGGCCAGTCACGGAATCTGTCGTATCTGCCAAGCTTCGGTTGATGATAATGCCCACATACATGCTGGGCTCGGTATCGGTGCCGTCCAAGCGGTAGCCCGTGCAGTCGCAAAGCGCGTATTTTCCGGTGGCATCCATTACGCGATACTGCATGTAATGGAAGTGCCACGTGCCGTTTATCACCATGTCGAGCTCGGCGCGCACGTTGTCGCGGTCCTCGGGATGAACGCGGGCGAGCCACATGTCGAGTGAGTTAAAAGGGTGCTGGGAGGGCAGGTCAAAATCGCGCACGGCGTTAACCGACCATTGCGATTCTCCCGTATCGAGGTTAAGGATGAACGGATAGCGCGTCTCGGAGCTCATGGAGATCGCTTGGAACACCCGGTCGTTGCAGGGAAGCTGATCGACGATTGGGCGTTGCGGCGCGTCATTGTCTTTCGGTTGCTGCACACGATGCATAAGCTTATAGCGATACATCTTGCGATCGGCATCCATCGTCATCTGGCGACGCGTGTCGCCGGCAAGTGGATCGACGCGCGAGCAGCCAAAGCTAAAGCTGGCGATCATGGGCGCCTTGCCACCTGAGCTCGCCTCGATCAGCTCGGCACGTACCTGCTCCAAGCGCTGCTCGAGTTCAGTCTCGTTTGCGGAGAGCGAGATAAGCACAAACTCGTCTCCACCGATACGGAACAGCATCTCATCGTGCTCCATGGTTTCGGAGAGCGTGCGGCAGATACTCAGAATATAGCGATTGCCTTCGGCGTGGCCAAACATATCGTTGCAATGCTTGAGATGGTCGATGTCAATATAGGCGCAGGTGAAGGGGTCGCCTTTGCACCAGAGCTGCTCGACGTGACGGTCGAGTCCGCTGCGGTTGCCCAAGTTGGTGAGCGGATCGATATAGGCGTTGCGCTCAAGCAGCTGGCGCTCTTGTTGCAGGATGGCATACGTCTTTTGCAGTTGCTCACCAACGGCGCGTAGCCCAGCGGGCAGCGCGGCAACATCGAGTTCGGCGGTCGAGATGCCATTCGCAAGTCGCTGAAGATAGGCAATAATCGATTGCTCGCCCATGCGGTACGACTCGTTCATGATGGATAACCTCCTTGGGCAGGACAACGGTTTGTATCATATCCCCAATTCGGCTTGGATTGGGAATATGAGTTAGCCATGGGGACAAATGCTTCCTTCGACGGTGGCGTTTTGCGCGCGAGCGTATCAGTTGTTATTGCCGCCATCGAGCAATGCCTCAAAATCCTTTGCCTGCATGGGTCGGTAGTAGAGGAAACCCTGAGCGTAGCGGGCGCCCATGTGGCGTAGCATGTTCGCCTGCTCATTTGTCTCGATGCCTTCGATTACAACGGGCAGATGGAGCGACTGCGCCATCTCGAGCATCGATGACACGATCCGCGCGCTGCGGCCTTGATCGCGGTCGGTGGGCACAAAGGTGCGGTCGAGCTTGATGACGTCAACATTCACGTTCCTGAGCATCGCGAGCGTGGACTGGCCGGTACCAAAATCGTCCATATAGGTCGAGAAGCCGCGGGTGTGCAGATCCGCGGTCAGCTTATCCACGGCCTCGGACTCTCCGGTATAGGCGGTCTCGGTGATCTCGATACGCATAAGCTCGGGCGGCAGGTTGTATTGGGCGGCGAGCGCCCCCATATGTTCGGCAACGTCGCAGGCAAGAATGTCCACGCGCGACACGTTGAGGGAGATCGGAACCACGCGAAGACCGCGATCGAGACGCTCGCGAAGCCATGTGGCAACGCCCTGCCAAACATATTTGTCGAGCGTTACCACAAAGCCGCTTTCCTCGAGAGCGGGGATAAAGGTGACAGGTGAAATGAGGGATCCATCCTTGTCAATCCAGCGTGTGAGCGCCTCGGCGCCAATGATCTCGCCGGTTTCCATATCGACCTGGGGCTGCAGGTAGTAAGTGATGCGGCCGTTTGAGAGCGCATACTGGAACTCGGTTAGCGTGTGGTGGAACGCAACCTCATGCTCGTATTCCTCGGGGCGGAAAACGGCAATGCGCTCCTTAAAGTCGTTTTTGGCGCGTCGATTGGTAAACATGGCCTTGGCCTGGGCATCAATGGTGATTTCCTCGCTCGCGTCGATGGGGCATACGCCCATGGACGGCCAAAAGCCTACGCCGTCGTCGTGCTTGGCTACAGCCTCGCGCACGCGCGCATAGACTCGGTGAACGAAATCGCGCTCAAAGGGTATGAGCAGACAAAAGTCGTCTTGCCCCCAGTATCCCGCGACACCCATGTCGGCGTTCTCGATATCCTTGAGCACCGTGCCCACATCGGCAAGCATACGGTCGCCTTCGGCCTGTCCATACCATTCGTTAAATAGGCGCATGTGGCCCATGTCGACGGTGGCGATACACCAAGCGCCGTCGCGCTTTGCCTTGATGAAGGCATTGGCACGGCGCATAAACTCGCTGGGTCGGCAGAGGCCGGTGAGCATATCGATGCGTTCGGCGATTGCGCTTTTGCGCTCGATCTCGGGTATAGGGAGGCTGTCGTTGGGGACAAGCCCGCCAGCCGTGCGAAGGCGACGGTCGAGTTCGCGCAAAACAGCAGATGTTTGGTAGTCCAGTCGCTCGTAAAAGACCGGGGCGACAATGCAAACGGGCGTGATGGTGTCGCCCGCGATTTGAACGGGGGCAAAAATGGTCTCTTTTAGACGATGGGTCAGGAGTTCAAATGCCCCGTGGTCCAAAGCGTTGCTGAGCACGACGAACTGGACACTTCGTGAACGGAAGACGCGACTCCTGCCGCGGGTGATCGACAGCATACGGCTTGCGTATTCGGCAAGCATGCTGTCGACCGCCTCGGCTCCATAGAGCTCGTTGAGCTTCGTCGTGCCGCGAACGCGCACGGCGATGAGTCCTGTTTTGCAGCGGTCAAGGCGACAGGCATCGATAGCGTTGACCAGCATACGCTGCGTTCCAAGCCCCGTGGCGGCGTCGACGGTCTCGGCAAGGGAATGATTGACGAGCTCGCCGACATAGAGCGAGGGCTCGTTTTCGCTCCCATCGATGCGAAAACCGCGAGCACGGCAGAGCACGTAGTCGCCTGTGGCGTTGCGTACACGATACTGCATGACTCGATGGTGCTTGGAGCCGTTATAGACTTGGTCGAAGTCGTCGGTAAAAGCCTCAAGGTCATCGGGATGGACGCGCTTTTTCCAGTAATCGAGACAGTTGTCTATGTGCTCTGAAGGAAGTCCGAGATCGCGCAAGGCACCTTGTGACCAAAGGGTGCGATGTTTGTCCAAGTTCTCGATAAAGAAATAACGACCTTCGTTGAGCATCGAAAAGGCGTCGAAAACACGGTCGCTTATTTCGAAGTCGTCGGTATGGACTTGCGTGATATTGCGTCGATCGAGGTGCAAGGCATGGCGTAGTTTGTAGTCGTACATGCGACGGTCGGCATCGAGCGTCATGCGATTGGGGGCTTCGCCCAGGGCGGGGTCGGCGTGGGACACTCCGTAACTAAACGAGTGGGGCATCCCGGAATCGTTGTTGTTGAGCAAGATTGTTCGGCAGTGTTCCAGACGATCGGCGAGGTCGTCCTCGGTTGCAATCGTAGAGAGGATGGCGAACTCATCGCCTCCCAGTCGAAACGCCGCCTCGTCCACCTTCATATACAGCTTGAGATAGAGGCTTACCTGCAAGATGTAGCGGTTGCCCTCGTCATGCCCAAAGACGTCGTTGCAGTGCTTAAGGTTATCGATGTCGATAAAAGCCATGGTGACGGGCAGTTCCTGCTCCCAGAGCTCCTCGAGGGAACGGACAAAGCCGCCGCGGTTGCCAAGTCCGGTAAGCTGGTCGGTAAAGGCGGTCCTGATCAGATCGTCCTGACGTTCAAGAAGGTCGCGGACGGTCTTTTCGAGCGTCTCGGTGTAATTGCTGACAGTATCCATGTCGTAAGCGGCTTTCTGAGGTCGGGCGAATTGCGTCGGGCGAGCTCGTTGTGCACACGCGTTGTTGTTCGGCGCTTTGCGTGTATCCAGGCCCCGCCTCGCTGCGTTGTTGGGTTAATTTACCGGCTAATGTTTGCAGTTGATAACTGCTGAGTAGTATAAACAACAGCGCAGAATTATATATGGGTGCCCATGCTGTGCGCGGCCATTATTCGCTAAACGGTACCGCAATGATGAGATGTCCGATAAAAATGCGACTGAGACGCTATATGTTGACGGGTATACTTGTCCCGGTTTTAAACGCAGGAACGGAGATGGTCGCATGGCACAGCCGGATACGACGCGCACGGTGGGGCTTGCGCTCGAGGGAGGCGGCTACCGCGGTATGTATACGGCGGGCGTACTCGATGTCTGGATGGAGCACGGCTTAACTTGTGACCATATGGTGGGTGTCTCGGCGGGTGCGGCGTTTGGGTACAATTTTAAGTCACGCCAGATCGGTCGCGCCATTCGGTATAACAAGGCCTATTGCGCCGACAAGCGCTATGCGAGCGTGACAAGCTGGCTGCGAACCGGTGACATGTTCAATGCCGATTTTGCCTATCATGAGGTGCCGCTTGAGCGCGATCCTGTCGACTTAGAGGCGTATCGTGCCTGTCCTATGCGGTTTACGTGTGTGTGCACCGATATCGAGACGGGTGAGGCCGTCTATCACGACCTGCCGTATGGCGATGAGCGCGATATCGAGTGGATTCGGGCATCGTCGGCGATTCCCGTGGCGACCAAACCCGTTCGGATTGACGGACATCGATATCTGGATGGCGGCGTGGCCGATTCCATTCCCAGTGCGTGGTTATTCGAACAGGGGTATGACCGCAACATCGTGGTGCTGACGCAGCCGGCAGGCTTTGTAAAGCAGCCGAACAGTTTGATGCCCATGCTGCGACGTGTGTTCCGCCACTATCCGAAGTTTGTCGAGGCGCTTGAACGCCGGCACGAGGTATATAACGCTGCACTCGACGACCTGGCGCGTCGCGAGGCCAGCGGCGAGGTTTTCGTGGTGCGTCCGAGCGAATCGGTGAAGGTGCCATCGCTGTGTCGCGAGCCAGAGGAGCTCGAGCGCATCTACCAGGTCGGTCGTCGTGATGCGGCCGCGACCTTGTCGGCGTTGGAAGCATATCTGGCAGAGTAGGGCAAACTGCAGAGCCCTCGGCGGAAAGTGCGTCCCAGAATTTGCGTCTGGAATGGGATGCAGTTTCCCAATGGAGTCGCATGCGGAAAACGCATCCCAGAATGGAGGTCCAAACTGGGATGCGCTTTCCGCTATTGAAGATATGAGGCTGCGAATCAGCTGCTCGGCCGATGCCTATGCCTGCTGCCAGGTGTCGACAAGCTCCTTGGCTGCGACACGGGGGTCGTCAGCGCTGCAGACGGCGCTCACCACAAAGAAGCCCTCGACGCCGGTGGCCTTGAGTTGCGGCAGATCGGCTTTTTTGACGCCGCCGCCGACCACGATGGGAACGGGGCTTGCCGCATGGAGCGCGGCCAGGTCCTCAAAGCTCTTGGTGATGATGGAGCCATCTGCCGCGCGTCCACAGTCGCGCTTGGTCTCGGTCTCGTGGAGCGGGCCGATGCCCAGGTAGTCGACTAGGCTCATGTCGGCGGTCTTGACGTACTCGAGCATTTCCTCGCAACGGGCCGAAAGACCCACGATGGCATCGGGGCCCAGAAGCTTGCGGCAGACCTCGACGGGAATATCGCTCTGGCCCACATGCACGCCGTCGACGGAGATACCCTGTTCGCGTGCGGCGAGTACGCAGTCCAGACGGTCGTCGATAAGCAGGGCGACCTTGCCGGTCTTGCCGGCGCGAGCGATAGCCTGCGCGGCGTCGCCCGTCAGCGCGATGATCTCGCGGGCACTTGCCACCTTGGAGCGCACCTGGATGCAGGTAAAGCCGGCATCGAGCGCCTGCGCTACCACATCGCCCACGGGACGTCCCAGCGTGTTTTCGGGGCCGAGTACCAGATAGGCCGAGATATCAAGGTTGTCGCGGATGCTCATCGTGCTTCCTCCTGCTTTTTGATCTGCGCTTCCATGCGCTCGAGTTTGCCGGTCATGGTGTCGGTAAAACCGGGTCGAATATCGGCTTTGAGCACGACTTCGGTGCGGATGCCCTTGCTTGCCAACACAAAGGTTGCGTCGCGTACGACCTGCATGACCTCGTCCCAGTCGCCCTCGATCTCGGTGAACATCGAGGTGGTGCGGTTGGGAAGGCCGCTCTCGCGAATGACGCGCACGACCTCGGCGACCTCGGCGGAAAGCTCGTCGCCTGTGCCGCACGGGGCGATGGCTACGGCGACGAGCGTGTTCATGTCGGCAGCGGTTGCGGGTTCGGACATGGCTTATGCCTCCTCGAGCTCGAGGTGGTTATTCGCAATATCCTGAGCGGTCGCGCGGTAGAGTTCGTCGATAAAGGCGACCTTAAAGCTTGCCGGGGCATCAGCGACAGCGGCGGCACGCGTGCCGGCAACGTTGTAGACAGCGGTACCGCAGATGGCTGCCGTAAACGGATCGGCGGCGCAAGCGTACACGGCCAGGACGCCGCCCTGCGAGCAGCCACAGCCGGTAATCTTGGACATGAGCGGGCTGCCGCCGTGGGACTTGGCCACGGTCGTGCCGTCGGTAATCAGGTCGACTTCGCCCGAGACCACTACGGCGCCGCCGGTGTAGCGGGCGAGTGCCACGGCAGCGCCGCGGGCGGCGTCGACCGTATCGGTGGTATCGACACCGCGCACGCGGCTCAGGTCAGCCGCCTCGCCTTCAAGACCCCACAGGCCGGCGAGCGCGATGATCTCGGAGGCGTTGCCGCGCACGATGGCGGGCTTGTACTGCTTGAGCTCGTTTACCAGCTGGGTGCGCAGGCTACCGATGCCCAGGCCCACCGGATCGAGCACCCAGGGTTTGCCGGCGTCGTGTGCCGCTTTGGCCGCACGGGGAATCGTCTGCTCGTAGATGGGGAAGAGCGTGCCCATGTTGAGATAGATGGCGTCGCCGCCGGCAACGAGCGCCTCGCCCTCGTCGGGCAGATAGACCATGGCGGCCGAACCGCCTACGGCGAGCTGCGCGTTGGCGACAAAGTCGATCGTCACCGTGTTGGTGATGGAGCCGGCCATCGGGTTGGTGGCGCGAATCTCCTCCACGGTCTTGACCACATTTTGTTTAAGCTGTTTCGAATCAATCACTGCACATGCCTCCTTGGCATAGAAAAGGGGCGCTGTGCATAGACAGCGCCCCTGTAAAGGCGGCATGCTCCCTACGCCAGCATTAACTGACAGGTTCAAAGGATTGGGCCCCATGCCCTCTCAGCCTTGTGGTTTGCACCGCCGGCACTCCCGCATCGAATCTGTTGTTCCCTATACTAGCGCACCTGCCAAAAAGGGACAGGTTTATTTTGGCAGGTGGCAACTGGGGCGTTGCATTTTCCCAGATAAAACCTGCCAAAATAAACCTGTCCCTTATTGGCAGGTCGCTACAATGGATACGGTGAAAATGACTGGGGGCCTTATGATCAAACTTGTGCTGACCGATATGGACGATACGCTGATTCCAGCCGGGCATGACGGCGCCAGCGACTACGCCATCGAGGGCATTCATGCCATGCAGGCGGCGGGCCTGCACTTTGGCCCGGTTTCGGGCCGTCAGCCTTCCGCGATGGGCTGGATGTTTCGTAATCGTTCCGAGTGCTTCTCGACCGGTGCGTTTTGCAACGGCCAGGTCATGTTTGTCGACGGCGAGGTGGTAGCCTCGCATGCGACCGATAACGCCGCCCTTATTCGCTTGGCTGACTACTTGGAGCAAGAGACCGATGATACCTATCTGAAGGTCTACAGCCTGGGCGATGACTATTGGGACAATGACGCCTATTGCGTGACGAGCGACCCCGAGCGCGTGCGTCGCGCTATGGAGTCGGGCGGCAACGCGTGGCTCAAAGGCGAAGAGGCCCCGTGCCGTCCCGTTGTCGGTGACGCGCCGGTGTTCAAGGCGAATATCTGGAGTGCCCGTTCGCGTGAGGGGCTCGCGGAGCTACGCGAGCGCGTTGCCGCCGAGGTGCCGGAACTCTCGCTCGTGTTTCCCAACAGCCGCGTGCGCCTTTTCGATATCTTGCCGGCTGGTTGGGACAAGGGCTGTGCCACGCTGGAGCTGGCGCGCGCTTTGGGCCTGACGCCCGACGAGGTGGCGGTGTTCGGCGATTCCGATAACGATCTGCCCATGATTAATGCCGTTCCCAACTCCGTTGCAGTCGCCAATGCCAATGAGGCCGTCACGGCTGCCGCGCGTTGGCATATCGGCGCTGCGGCAGACGATGCGGTTGCCGGGGCTCTGCATCAGATTGCCGCCTGCGCCGCGACGGGGGAGATGCCGTCGTTTATGCGCCAGATGGACGCGACGGGTCTTGGCGTCACGAACGTCTAGGGAGAAAGTCATGAAGCTTCAGCAGCTCAGGTATGTTGTTAAGGTTGCCGAATGCGGCAGCATCACCGAGGCCTCGCGCCGGCTCTTTGTGTCGCAGCCTTCGATTACCGCCTCGATTCGCGATCTCGAAAACGAGATGGGTGTGCACATCTTTGAGCGCACCAACAAGGGCGTCATTGTGTCCGAGGAAGGCGAGACATTCTTGGGCTACGCGCGCCAGGTACTCGATCAGGCCGATCTGCTCGAGGATAAGTACAAGGGTGCATCCGAGCAAGTGCCGCACTTTAGTGTGAGCTGTCAGCATTATTCCTTTGCCGTTAATGCGTTTGTCGACGTGATCCGTGAGTTCGATGCCGCGCGCTACGACTTTACCCTGCGCGAGGAACAGACTCACGAGATCATCGAAGATGTCGCGCACATGAAGAGTGAACTGGGCATTCTGTACTTATCCGAACATAACCGCGAGGTTATCGAGCGCATGCTGGCGGCCAACGAGCTCGTATTCGAAGGACTCTTCTGCGCCACGCCGCACGTCTTTGTATGCGCCGACCATCCACTGGCGGACCACGCCAGCGTGACGCTCGGGGACTTGGAAGACTATCCGTTCCTATCCTACGAGCAAGGCAGCTACAACTCGTTTTACTATTCCGAGGAACTGACCTCGACGTTTGAGCGCCGCAAGAATATCCGCGTGCGCGACCGTGCGACGTTGTTCAACCTAGCCATGGGTCTCAACGGCTACACGGTGTGTTCGGGCGTGATTAGCCACGAGCTTAATGGCCCCGGTATTATCTCGATTCCGCTCGATGTGGATGAATACATGGAGATTGGCATTATCACGCGCAAGAATACGACCCTCACGCGCTATGGACAGGCTTATGTCGAGGCCATCCGGAGGCATATCTAACCGGTAGCGTTTGATGTTGCTGTCTTGGGCTGTCGAAATGGCTATAGGAAAACTATATGGCAAACATATATAAACGCATATTTTACGATAACCAGGAGTGCGCTCATACTCTTGCTCGCCAAAGTATTCCATGCAAAAGGAGATTCCTATGAGCAATTCCACCCAGCTCAAAGCGCCGTTTCGCGCCGATATCGTCGGCAGTTTTCTTCGTCCGCAGGCCGTAAAGGACGCCCGCGCTGCCTATGCGGCAGGCGCGCTTGATGCCGAGGGACTTAAGGCAGTCGAGGACGAGGCCATTCGCGATTTGGTGGCAAAGCAAAAGGCCGCCGGCCTGCAGGTCATCACCGACGGCGAGTTCCGCCGCAGCTACTGGCACCTCGATTTTATGTGGGGTCTCAACGGCATCGAGCGCCGCACCTCGCGTACGGGCTATATGTTCCACGATGAGGAGACTACCGCCGACACCGCCGTGGTGACCGGGCCTATTAGCGGCGAGAACCATCCGTTCGTCGAGCACTTCAAGTTTGTCAAGGCGCTTGAGGGCGAGGGCCAGGTTGCGCGGCAAACCATTCCGGCGCCGATCCAGACGTTCTCCGAAGTCACGCTCGACCGCTGCGACGGCCAGCAGGAGAGCCTGCGCGCCGTCTACAAGACCGACGAAGAGCTCACCGATGCCATCGCCGCAGCATACCGCACCGTGATTGCCGATCTGTATGCCGCGGGTTGCCGCAACATCCAATTTGATGACTGCACCTGGGGCATCTATTGCGATACTGACTTTGTGTCCAAGACCGGCATGAGCCCGGTTGACCTGCAAAAGGTGAGCGAGCTGGGCGTGGCGCTCAACAATGCTGCCATCGCAGGCAAGCCTGACGACTTGGTGATCAATACGCATGTATGCCGTGGCAACTACCACTCTACTTATGCCTTTGAGGGCGGCTATGATCCCATCGCCCCGTACCTGTTTGCGCATGAGGACGTTGACGCATTCTATCTGGAGTTCGACACTCCGCGCGCCGGTGGCTTTGAGCCGCTCAAGTACGTTGCGCCCGGTAAGAAGGTCGTGTTGGGCCTGGTGACCACCAAGGCAGCCGAGCTCGAGGACGAGGACGCGACCGTCGAGCGTATTCATGAGGCGGCAAAGTACGTGCCGCTTGAGAATCTGTATCTGTCTCCGCAGTGTGGCTTTGCCAGCTGCGAGATTGGCAACAAGCTGACCGAAGGCGAGCAGTGGGCAAAGATCGCGCTGGTCAAGCGTATTGCCGAACGTGTTTGGAAATAGCGGTACCGTTTGCAAGTGACGGCGCGTGCGAGACATGGTGTATCGCGTACAATGGTTCGGACCGTATCGTTCGGGCAGGTTATCCGCTATGCCCGAGCGCCCTTCCATTCGAAAGGACATCCATGTCCCAGTCCTCGACGCCCGCCGTCACCGATGCCATCTACGACGCTTCGTCGCTCGGCCGCCCGCGCATGCTCCTGCTCGGTCTGCAGCACCTGTTTGCCATGTTTGGTGCCACGGTGCTGGTGCCCGTGCTCACCGGCCTTTCGGTATCGGCAACGCTTTTGTTTGCCGGCTTGGGCACGCTGCTATTCCACTTCCTGTCACGCGGTAAGGTCCCCGCATTTTTGGGCTCATCGTTTGCCTTTATTGCCGGCTATGCCGCAATCGCGCCCAACGGCGAGGCCGAGCTCTTGCCCTACGCTTGCCTGGGCGTTGCCTGCGCCGGTTTGCTCTACCCGGTGCTTGCGGCGCTCTTCCGCGCGTTTGGTGCCAAGCGCGTCATGCGCTTCTTCCCGCCGGTGGTGACTGGCCCCATCGTCATTTCGGTCGGTCTGATCCTGGCGAGTTCCGCTATTGCCAACTGCCAGACTAACTGGCTCGTTGCCGTGGTTGCCGTCGCCGTAATCGTCATCTGCAATATTTGGGGTCGCGGCATGGTCAAGATCGTGCCGATTTTACTGGGCGTCGTGGTGAGCTATGCCGTTGCAGCTGCGCTGGGCGAGGTCGATTTCTCCGGCGTCGCAGCCGCTCCCTGGCTTGGCTTGCCCGTCGTGTGGGACAACACGGTGTTTGCACTCTTTGGGCCGCAGTTCGATAGCGGCCTTGCCACGACGGCCATCATCACCATCATGCCGCTGGCCTTTGCAACCATGATCGAGCATATCGGCGATATATCCGCTATTGGTTCCACCTGCGAGCGCAACTACATCGCCGATCCCGGCCTGCATCGCACGCTGCTCGGTGATGGTCTCGCCACGATTCTGGCTTCGCTCTTTGGCGCTCCGGCCAACACCACGTATGGCGAGAACACCGGCGTGCTCGCCCTGACGCGTGTGTTTGACCCGCGCGTGATTCGCATTGCCGCGTGCTGCGCCATCGTGCTTTCGTTCTGCCCCAAGTTCGCTGCCGTGATCGCCGCCATGCCGGCATGCGTTATCGGCGGCGTGTCGCTCGTGCTCTATGGCATGATCAGCGCCGTGGGCGTCCGTAACCTCATCGAGAACCAGGTCGATTTCCAGAACAACCGCAATGTGCTGGTGGCGGCTCTGGTGCTCGTGCTCTCACTCGGCATTGCCTACAGCGCCGCCGGTGGCATCGTGCTGAAGCTGTTCGGCGTGACGATTTCGCTTTCGGGCCTTGCCGTGGGCTCGCTGGTGGGCATCGTGCTCAACGCGATTCTGCCTGGCAACGACTTTGAGTTCGCCGTTTCCGAACTCGAGGAGACTGTCGAGTAGTAGTTGTGTTCAGCTAAATCAAAAAAATGGCGCCCGTGCGTACGCGTGGGCGCCATTTTTAATGCGTCAGTATCCAGTGTATGCCGCGGGCCATGCGCAGACCGGTTTGGGCAAAGTGGTTACCGGGGTTGAGCTCGAAGGTCGCGGGGATGCCTCGGTCGCCGAGTAGTTTTTCCATTGCGCGCGTGTCGTCGAGTACGTGCCGCATCATGCGGTTGGGCGTCTTGGTCTCCTTTTTGCCGAGTGATAGATAGACGGCGTTGGGCGCGGCTGGCATCGTGTGCCCGTGTGCGTAATCGACAAATCCGGGAAACCATAGGGACCCCGATGCGCTTGCGGCACGGTTAAAGGCATCGGTCTGCCAGAGCGACCAAAGCGAAAAGAGGCCCGCCAATGAGTAACCGGCAATGCCGCGCCAGGTAGGCGGGCAGGGAAGTGATGGCTCGACCTCTGGGATTATCCGATTCAGCAGTTCATCGAGAAACTCGGACGCCTGACCACCAAAGGGCTCGGCATCGCGCACGGTTCCGTCGCATTCCCAAGGGCTCAGCTCGCGATTCCAATTGAGCTCGCCAATGGCGACCAGGGTGAATGGCGGGCAATCAAGCTCAAGACAACGGCTATAGACCTCGGTGCCGTCACCCATGACCGCGGGAAGGTAAATGACGGGCGCGCTTTCGACATGCTTTGAATGAATGGTTATCTGCTTTTGACGCGCTTCCATGACAAGCTTCTCTCTGCATTTCGACATCTACAAATACGATTGTCGCACGTCGGCGTAGGGACCGTCGCTAAAAGAAAGGCGCAGAGCCGCTTGATACGACTCTGCGCCTTGAGGTTTTGCTTTGGCAGCTTTGCCCTTACGCTACAAAGAAGTAGACGAGGAAGGCGAGTGCTGCGATCCACATGAGCGGCTTGATCTTGGAGGCCTCGCCCTTAAAGAGCGCGACGACCACGTAGGCGATAAAGCCCAGACCGATGCCGGCAGAGATGGAGTAGGTGAAGGGCACGCCGGCGACAATCATGAACGCTGGGAAACCCTGCGACACGTCGGACCAGTCGATCTCGGAGGCCTCGCTCATCATGAGGTAGCCGACGTAGACCAGAGCACCGCAGGTGGCGGCGCTGGAAACGATGGTGACGATGGGGGAGAAGAACGCGGCGAGAATGAACAGCACGCCGGTGGTGACGGAGGTGAGGCCGGTGCGGCCACCGTCGGCAGCACCAGAGGTGGACTCGACGAAGGTGGTGATGGAGGAGACGCCCATAAAGCCACCGGCAGCGGCGGCCACGGAGTCGACGACCAGGATGGGACGGATGTCCTCGACATTGCCGTCCTCGGTCAAGAACTCGCCCTGCTTGGCGACGGCCATCGCAGTGCCCATGGTGTCGAAGAAGTCACTCATGAGCAGCGAGAAGGCAACGACGAGCAGCATCGGGTCGGTCAGGACCTTCACGATGGCCATGTTGCCATCAGCAGTGCTGGCAAACGGGGCGCCAAAGGTCGAGAAGTCGAGCGGTGCGATGAGACCCTCGGGCGCATGGGTGACGCCCAGCGGGATACCGGCGATAACGGCGACGATGATGCCGATGAGCAGCGAGCCCGGCACGTTGCGGGAAGCAAGGGCAACCGTCACGACGATGGAGATGATGCCGACGATAAAGGTGGGGGAGGCGATATCGCCCAGGCCGACGAGCGTACCGGCGCCAGCGGTGATGATGCCGGCGTCGCACAGGCCGATCATGGCGATAAACAGGCCCAGACCCACCGAGATGGCGTGGCGCAGGACCACGGGGATGGCGTCCATGATGGCCTCGCGCAGGCCGCAAAGGACGAGTAGCAAGATGATGATACCTTCGAGGAAGATAACACTCATGGCAACGTGCCAGTCACCGCCGCACATGGTGGCGGTGATGCCCGCAATCATGGCGTTGATGCCCAGGCCCGACGCACAGGCGAGCGGGCGGTTGGCGAAGATGCCCATGCAGATGGTCATGATGCCGGCGCCCAGACAGGTGGCGCAGGCGAGCGCTCCCGCATCGATGCCAGCGCCCGAGAGCACCGCAGGGTTGACGGCGATGATGTAGGCCATCGCCAGGAATGTTGTCAGTCCAGCGCGAAGTTCGGTCCCGATTGTGGACTTGCGCTCGCTGACGTGAAAAAGTTCGTCCATGCATACCCTTTCCTTGTTCGGCCCCGAGTTTAGGCCGATTGACACGAACTTACCTACTATATCGCCTTTGGAAGGTCGATGCTTCTCGCATGTTGAAGTTCGGCGCTTTGTAACAGGCGGACGGTATTTTTCGCATGAAAATGTGTAGGTACCGTATACTTAAGCAGTTACATTAAACTCTTTGGAGGAACGTATGATTAAAGAGCTCTGCCGCGACGAGGCTATCCTGTCCCAGCGTTGCGAGGTTGCGACTGTCGAGGACGAGTCGGTCGCACAGGACCTGATCGATACCATCAAGTCGCTCGAGGACGCCGGCTGCCTTGCCGCCAACCAGATTGGCGTCACCAAGAAGGTCTGCGTCTATCTGGACGACGCCGGCGAGCCCCACGTGCTCTACAACCCCCGTCTGGTGTTTGGCCTGGGCGCCAGCAAGATGGAGGAGAGCTGCCTGACGCACGACGAAATCACCAAGTCCACGCGCTATATCAAGTGCAAGGTTGCCTTTGACCAGATCGTCGACGGCAAGATGAAGGAGTGCCGCCGCGACTACACGGGCTTTGAGGCACAGATGATCCAGCATATGATCGATCACTGTCTTGGAAAGTTGGTCTAAGGGGACCAAAGCCCGCACCTTGCCGCTCAATCGTCGCTCGCGTACCTTAAGTACGCTTCGCTCCTCTTTCGTGGCAATCTGCGGTACTTTGACCCCTTAGACGACCTGCGAGGTTGACTTGGTTGAGTTTATCTTGCTTGTGTGGTCCGGACGTGACGTTATTGTCATGTCCGGACCTTTGTGTTTAGCGCCTATTTGTTTGGTAACAATGAGCTTAACAAGGACGTATGGCTAGGAGGCGCCATGTGCACGAGCATTCGATTTACCGATAATTCCGGCAACATGTATCTGGGTCGCAACCTCGACTGGAGCTTTAGCTACGGCCAACAGGTTCGCGTGATGCCCCGCGGGTTCCATATCCCGTATTCGTTTATCGACGATGCGTCGGCGGCACACGCGGTAATTGGCATGTGCATCGATTACAAGAACTATCCTATGTTTTTCGACTGTGGTAACGATGCGGGTCTGGCTGTGGCAGGGCTCAACTTTCCCGGTTATGCCGAGTATGCCGAGGACCCGGTTGATGGCAAGACCAATATCGCAGCCTATGAGTTTCCCCTGTGGGTGGCAGCGACGTTCTCGACGGTCGACGAGGTCGAGGCTGCGCTGCGCGACACGGTGATTGTTGCCAAATCTGCCGGAGAGGGGCTGGGTGTGTCGCTGCTCCATTGGATTATCGGCGACAGCCGGCGCAGCATCGTGGTCGAGATGATGGCTGACGGTCTGCATGTATACGACGATCCGGTCGACACCCTTGCCAATCAGCCGACCTTCCCGTGGCACATGGAAAACCTGCGCACCTATATCACCGCTACAAGCGATTTTCCTCAGACGGCGACATGGCGTGGCGCCGAGCTCAAGCCCTATGGCGCGGGTGCCGGCATGCGCGGTATTCCGGGTGACTGCTATTCGCCGAGCCGTTTTGTAAAGGCGGCGTACCTCAATGCCAATTACCCGCAAAAAGAAAGCGAGGCCGAGAACGTCATTCGCATGTTCCGCTCGCTCGAGGGGGTGGCGATGATCGAGGGTGCGTCCAAGATGGGTGACGGCAAGTTCGAGAAGACTATCTACACCGGATGCTTTAGCGCGCGCACGGGCAATTACTATTACTCAACGTATGAGGATCCGTCGATTCGCTACGTGAGCCTGATGGATGCCGAGGGCGCGAGCCCCGATAGGCTCGTGGTTCCCGAGCCGCGTCGTTCGTAGCCGGCGGCCTTACTGCAATGCAAAGCGGCCCTGCGCCTCCTGTGAGGCGCAGGGCCGCTGTCGTCGACGCGCGACGTCGTTAGAAGTTGGCGTCGTTGAGTTGTTCGCTCTCGAGGCCGTCGAGCTGTTGCTGTTCGGGCGTATCGGCGACGCTCCCGAGCAGCTCGGTGGGGTCGACGTTCATGTCCCTACCGGCTTCGTTGCCGTTGCCAAGCTCGTCCGAGAAGATACCGACATCCATTTCCTCGGCTTCCTCGATCTGAACTTCGAGCTGGAGTTATTGGCGAGCAGCGCCGCGCCGCCGATCATGGCAGGTAGGACCAGCCACGGCGCCAGTTTGCGCGCCAGGCTAAACAGGGCGAAGATGCCGCCCTCGTTGTGGTTGTCGGCCTTCATGGCGATTACCACGTACTTGACCGTGCTGGTCTTGGAGGTTTGCCTCCAGTTTGGCGTGCGCCACGTGGACTCCCTTGGACATCCGGTTATCTGTCTTGGGCAGATAACTTTTATGCCGTCTTTATTCATACAAGAGCTGTTTGGCACATCGGGTAATTTTAGACAATAATCCCCAGCTGAGGATTATTTATGTACGCAGGTAGCATTTCAAAACAGGGGCGCATCCGCTGTATGGCTTTGCTGCAATGTAATAACCGCGGACGCGCTCCTGCTTTGAAACTGAAGAGGGAACTTTTAGACGCGTGCTGCCTGAGCGATACCGGTCTTGGCGCCTGAGCGTTTACCGGCGAGTTCGCAAAAGATCGCGCCGCCGATGATAAGCACGGCGCCCATCAGGCGGACCGGTGTTATGACTTCGCCCAAAAGGGCGGACGAGAACACGACGGCCGAAAGCGGCTCGAGGTAGCCGACGACAGCGACGGTCTGCACGGGCAGTTTGGCGACGGCGCTAAAGTAGAGTAGACAACCGATGCCGGTGTTGACGACGCCGAGCATAGCGACGGCGCGCCAATCGATGGTTGCGGCGATGCTGGCGGACAGGAATGAGGGGGTGCCTTGGGTGACGAGTGTAAGGACCAGCGCGGTCACAAAGGCGGCGCTCACCTGGAGCGCGGAGTTCTCGAGGCCTTCGATGTGCGGCGCGCCCTTGCTGGCGATGACCATCAATGCATAACAGAAGGCCGAGGCGATTCCGCAGACGATGCCCGCAATGGGCATATTGCCGCCTAGACCTTGCGCTGCAATGAGAAAAGCGCCGCAGGCGACTGCGATAAACCCGGCGATTTTGCCACCGGTTAGTTTTTCGCCAAAGATAAACGGCGAGAGGGCCATGACGATGATGGGGCCGCAGTAGTACAGCAGCGAAGAAACGCCGACGCCGATCGTCTGATAAGCGCGGAACAGAAAAATCCAGCTGGCGCCCAGCGCGGCTCCCGAGAGGAGGAGGGCTGCGGCTTCGCGGGGGCGAGAAGGCGCCTGCAGCTTATGGCGTTGGGTAATGGCGAGGATGGTGACAAGCGAAAGGGCCCCCAGAAAAGTGCGCAGCAGCACGATATCGGAGCTCGGGAGTGCGATGGCCGCAGCGATGATGCCGTTGGAGCCAAACAACAACAATGCTGCTAAATACGTAATCAATCCGTTGTTCATGCGCTGCCGTCCCCTCTATATCCGTGCATGTTCACTATGGTTGAACTGGCTTTAGAAGAAAAGCGAATATAATGCATGGAAAACATGACAAAAACTCATGCAAAGGTGGAGGCATGTCGTGGAAACGAATATTCAAAAGATGCAGGTGCTGCTGGAGACCGTGCGCGCTGGAAGCTTTACGCGTGCTGCCGAGCGCCTGAGCTACTCGCAATCGGGCGTGAGCCGCATGGTGGCCGATCTTGAGGCCGATTGGGGCTTTAAGGTGCTCGACCGCAGTCGTGAAGGTGTTGCTCTTTCTGCCGACGGGCGGCAGGTCATGCCGGCTGTCGAGGCGCTCTGCGAGGAATTCGTTCGCTTGCAGCGACGGGTGGATGAGATGCGCGGGCTCATGCGCGGCAAAATCTGCATCGGTACGTTTTCGAGCGTGGCGACCCACGTGCTGCCGCCGGTGATTGCGCGTTTTCGTGCTGATCATCCAGACGTCGATTACGAGTTGCTGATGGGCGACTATTCAGAGATTGAACAATGGGTGGCAGAGGGTCGCTGCGATCTGGGCTTTATCCCTCGTGAGCCCCGAGAAAACGGCATGACATCGCTGCCTTTGGTGCGTGACGAGTTAATGGCGGTAGTGCCGTCAGGCTCGTTGTTTGCTACGGCGGAGGTCGTCTCTCTTGCCGACTTGGCCAACGAGCAGTTTATTCTGCTAGAACGCGGCACCGATGACGAGATTACGCCGCTGTTTCGTCGGGCAGGACTGGCAGTGCACTCAAAACTGTCGACCTGGGATGACTATGCGATTATGGCTATGGTCGAGGACGGCCTGGGTGTGAGCATTCTTCCCGCGCTCATCATGCGCCGCTGTCAGTTCGATGTTGCCGTGCGTCCGCTCGAAGGGCATCCCCATCGGCAGATCAACGCCATATATCGAACGGCCGATATTTCGCTTGCCGCCGCCCGTTTTCTCGAATACCTTTAAATGGGCGCACGTCGTTATCGCCTTGGGATAAATCTTGAGGTTTAGGTCATGTTATTTTTGAAATTGAACTTTTAGAAATAGCACGGCGCTATACTGCTTGCTAAATTGAACCTTGGTTCAATTCGTGTTCTGTAAATTGAACTTTGCCAGCAAGGAGGTTCCTGTGACCCAAGAGACGTTTAGCGATCGCCTGCGACAGGCTATGTCCGATCGCGACGTTCGCCAGTCGGACGTAATTCGCGCATCGGAGATGCTCGGCAAAAAACTCGGCAAGAGTCAGATGAGCCAATATGTGAGCGGCAAGACGATTCCGCGGCGCGATGTGGCAGAACTGCTCGCCCGCATTTTGGAGGTCGATGTTACCTGGCTGCTCGCCGGTGACGCCGATCAAGACGAGACATCATCGACCCACAACGTTTCCAAGCCCGAACCCTATCCCTCAGCTCAAATTGCAAGGAGCACCACCATGCGTACTTTTTCTAAATCCACCAAACTCGAGAACGTTCTGTATGACGTGCGCGGCCCCGTTGTCGACGAGGCAGCCCGTATGGAGGACGAAGGCGAGTGCATCCTCAAGCTCAACATCGGTAATCCGGCGCCCTTTGGTTTCCGCACGCCCGATGAGGTCATTAAGGACATGCGCCAGCAGCTGCCCGACTGCGAAGGCTATTCCAACTCGCGCGGTCTGTTCTCTGCGCGCAAGGCGATCATGCAGTATTCGCAGATCAAGGGCCTGCCCAATGTTCAGATGGAACATATCTACACGGGCAACGGCGTGTCCGAGCTCATTCAGCTTTCGATGAACGCGCTGCTCGACAATGGCGACGAGATTCTGATTCCCAGCCCCGATTATCCGCTGTGGACGGCGTGCGCAACTCTTGCCGGTGGACATCCCGTGCACTATCTGTGTGATGAGCAGGCCGATTGGTATCCCGATCTGCAGGATATGGAGTCCAAGATCACGAGCGCGACCAAGGCCCTCGTCATCATCAACCCCAACAACCCCACGGGCTCGGTCTATCCGCGCGAGGTGCTCGAGGGCATCGTTGAGATCGCGCGCAGGCACCAGCTCATGATTTTTGCCGACGAGATCTATGACCGCCTGTGCATGGACGGCTACGAGCACGTCTCCATTGCATCGCTCGCCCCCGACCTGCCCTGCATTACGTTTAGCGGCCTGTCCAAGTCGCATATGATCGCGGGCTATCGCATTGGCTGGATGGTGCTTTCGGGCAACCAGCGCTGCATGAGCGACTTCATCATGGGCATCAACATGCTCTCCAACATGCGCCTGTGCTCCAACGTGCCGGCCCAGTCGATCGTCCAGACGGCGCTTGGCGGCCATCAGTCGGTCAACGACTACATCCGCCCCGGCGGTCGTGTCTACGAGCAGCGCAACTTTGTGTATGAGGCGCTCAGCAAGATCGACGGCATCTCGGTGGTCAAGCCCCGTGCGGCGTTTTATATCTTCCCCAAGATGGATGTTAAAAAGTTCAACATCACCGATGACGAGCAGTTTGCCCTCGACCTGCTGCACGAGAAGAAGATCCTCATCACGCGTGGCGGCGGCTTCAACTGGGCTGAGCCCGATCACTTCCGCATCGTGTACCTGCCGCGCATGGAAGTGCTCAAAGAGTCGCTCGAAGACCTCGCCGATTTCTTTGATCACTACCGCCAGTCCTAATTGGTTCCGCCGTTCTACCGAACGGCGGACCGCTTGACGCTACACGAGCCGCATTCACGCCAATCTGACGTTCAATTTCGAGGGCGCGACCAGAAGGTCAGCGCCCTCTCATTTCACGTCACCTTGGCGCAAATGTGGCTCGCTCGCTGTCGTGTGCTCAGCTTGCGTCGTTACCATGATCCAAAGGGGACGGAGGAAAACAGATCATTTTCCTTGACTCGCGGAACTATATAACGATGCCGTTGCAGTGGTCGATTTCGTGCTGGATGATCTCGGCGGTGTAGCCCGAGAAGTTTTTGATGCGGTGGACGAAGTTCTCGTCCAAATACTCCACCTTAATGCGACGATAGCGGGTACAGGGACGCTCGCCGATCAGCGAGAGGCATCCTTCGCTGGTCTGATGGGCATTGACCTGCTCAAGAATTTGAGGGTTGTACATCAGGAGCGTCCTGTTGCCGTCCTTTACGCAGATGATGCGTTTGCGCACGCCGATCATGTTGGCGGCGAGCCCCACGCACTCGTGCTCATGCTCGTGGAGCGTATCCAGGAGGTCCTGCCCGATCACGGCATCGTCGGGCCCTGCGTCTTCGGAAGGCAGGCGCAAAAAGAACTCGGATTTCATGATGGGCTTAATCATGGCGGGCTCCTTAAGGTGGACACGTTTGGTTCAGGCCATGATACCGCGACATGTCGCATTAATGTGTGCATATAGATTCTGCAGCTAGATTGGATGGCGACACCATAAACTAAGGGACGTTTTGCCGAGAGGCATGAATGTTTAAAGCGCAAAGAGTGCGCGACGGGCCCCGCGAATGGGGCGATGATGCCCGAGAGGGCCAAGAAGGAGTCTCATGTCCGAGAACGAAGAGATCATGAACGAGACCGAGAACGAGACCATGGCTGCCGAGGTCGAGGCAGTCGAGACCGTGGAGACCGAAGCTACCGAGGTTGAGGCTGCTGACGAGGTTTCCGCCGAGGAGGAGGCCGAGGTTGTCGAGGCCGCCGTTGATTACGATGACGAAGAGCTGATGGACAAGATGCAGAAGGCCGCCCGCCTGCTGCGTAGCCGTCGCTTTGCTATTTCCAAGGAGGAGGAGGCTAAGGCCGAGCGTATGGCGAACATCGAGCGCGCCATCAAGCTCCTTGACCTCAAGCCCAAGATGGAGCAGAAGGAAATGTCCGATCTGCTGGGCATGCGCCTTCGTGAGCTCGATGGCCTGATGGCCGAGGCCGAGGCTGCCGATCTGGTCGGCCGCATCGACAACGCCGAGGGCGATATGCGCAAGATCGTCGTCTTCGCTGCCGAGGATGCCGCTGAGGGCCTGGTCGAGCTTGCCAACAAGAAGGAGAAGCTCCTGCCCGAGCTTTCTTACGAGGAGGCCACCGAGCTGATGGCCGCGCTCGATAAGGTTATCGCTCCGCTCGTCGCCATGGGTCTGGACGAGGATCGCGGTCCTCGCGGCGGCCGTGACGACCGTGGTGGCCGTGGCGGCGACCGTGGCGGTCGCGGCGGCTTTGGCGACCGCGGTGGCCGTGGCGGCGACCGTGGTGGTCGCGGTGGCCGTGGCGGCTTTGGTGACCGTGGCGGCGACCGTGGCGGTCGCGGCGGCTTTGGCGGCAACCGTGGTGGCTATGGCGACCGCGGTGGCAACCGTGGCGGCTTCGGCGGCAACCGTGGCGGCGACCGCGGCGGTCGAGGCGGCGACCGTGGCGGCCGCAACGGCGGTGGCTTCCGCGGCAACCGTTTTTAGTTACGGCGTTTTACCAAACGCCGTAACGGGCCGACGCTGCAAGCCCGCCAGAGCGGCAATCTGCCTTTCAACTTCGGCGGCATGACCAGAAGGTCAATGCCGCCTCGTTTCAAGGCACCCTGCTCGCGTGTACGGGTTTTCGCTGACGTTGCCAAAACATCGGCGTTGCCTTGATCCAAACCTGCCAAAAAGGGACAGGTTTATTTTGGTCCGTATTATCTGGGCAAACGTGGCCGTCTATCGCAATCTGGTCGTTGGGGACGTTCTTGTTTGACTAGTCGTTTGAGAACGTCCCCAACGACTACATAGTATGAGAGTGGATAATCTCCCGGTTTGAGCCTGCATCCAAGCTCAAAGTGCGAGATTTCCACTCTCATTTGCTATGCGTCCGAAAATCCACGTTCGTTTGTTTTCTGCCTACATTTGGAGGAAGAGC
The DNA here is from genome assembly GCF_050313455.1 of Collinsella sp. SGI.180. NCBI lineage: Bacteria > Bacillati > Actinomycetota > Coriobacteriia > Coriobacteriales > Coriobacteriaceae > Collinsella > Collinsella sp. SGI.180. The sequence continues at coordinate 45,531 of NZ_JBNPLL010000006.1, read as the reverse complement.
TCGTGGAGGCGGGTGTCGTCGTCGAGCTCGGGGTGGAAGGTAACGCCGAGCTGATTGTCTTGACGGGCGGCGATGATTCGTCCGTCGACTTTCGCTAAGGCCTTGGCATTGCCGTGCACCTCGACGATGCGGGGTGCGCGGATAAACGTTAACGGCACTTCACCGTCGATACCGCCTACCTGCCCCTTGGTGCGAAAACTGCCGAGCTGCCTGCCATAGGCATTGCGCTCAACGAGTATATCCATGGTTGCCAAGCGCGGTGTCCCCTTGTCATCGTGGGCGGCAAGGTCGCGCGCCAACAGAATCAGACCGGCACAAGTTCCCAGTACAGGCATGCCTTCAACAATGCGGGTACGAAGATCCTCGAGCATATCGAGTTCGGCAAGTAGCTTGCCCTGAACGGTGGACTCGCCGCCGGGAAGTACCAGACGGTCAAAGTTCTGCTGCAAATCGGCCGCCTGCCTCAGCTCAATACAGTGTGCGCCCAGCTCGGATAGTCTTGCTTCGTGCTCGGCAAAAGCGCCTTGGACCGCCAGCACGGCGACCGTTTGGTCTGCATAATCGCTCATGGGCGATCCTTTCTGCCGGACTAGCGCCCGCGCTCTTCCATGATAATCTCGATCTCGTTGGCGTTGATGCCCACCATGGCCTCGCCCAGGTCCTCCGAAAGCTCGGCGATGAGTTTGGCATCGGTGAAGTTTGCCACGGCCTTGACGATGGCGGAGGCGCGCTTGGCCGGGTTGCCGCTCTTAAAGATGCCCGATCCCACAAAGACGCCCTCGGCGCCCAGCTGCATCATTAGCGCGGCGTCGGCGGGAGTCGCTACGCCGCCGGCGGCAAAGTTCACGACGGGAAGCTTGCCCGTGGCATGGACCTCGCGCACCAGCTCGACCGGAACCTGCAGTTGCTTGGCTGCCTCAAAGAGCTCGTCGTCGCGCAGGGCAACAACGTCGCGGATCTGCTTTTGGATCTTGCGCATGTGACGCACGGCCTGGACGACATCGCCCGTACCCGGCTCACCCTTGGTGCGAATCATCGTGGCGCCCTCGGCAACACGGCGCAGCGCCTCGCCCAGATCGCGGGCGCCGCAGACAAACGGCACGTCAAACTGGGTCTTGTCGATGTGATAGACGTCGTCGGCAGGGGAGAGAACCTCGGACTCGTCGATGTAATCGATCTCGATGGCCTGCAGGACCTGCGCCTCGACAATATGGCCGATGCGGCACTTGGCCATAACGGGGATGGAGACGGCCTCTTGGATGCCCTTGATCATCTTGGGGTCGCTCATGCGTGAGACGCCGCCTGCGGCACGGATGTCGGCCGGGATGCGCTCGAGTGCCATGACGGCGCAGGCGCCCGCCTCTTCGGCGATGCGTGCCTGCTCGGGCGTGGTGACGTCCATGATGACGCCGCCCTTGAGCATCTGCGCGAGCTCGCGATTGAGTTTGACGCGATCGGCCTTGCTGGTCTGTTCTGCCATGGTTGCTCCCTTGGTTGGCATGTGCATTGCTTGACGGAACATCCTATCGGGGAGCTGGGTATGGCGAAATACTCAGTTTTCGAGATAATAATAAGGCCAGACTAATACCAGATTGAATGACTCAATAAGGTCAGGTGATAAACTCATGCTTGACTACAATTTGGAAAAACGCGGCGAAGCATCGCTCTATGAGTATATTTACCAGCAAATTCGAGATGATATCGTTGCTGGACGCATTGCGGCGGGGGAGCATCTTCCGTCTAAGCGCGCCTTTGCCAATCATCTGGGAATCAGTGTCATTACCATCGAGAATGCATATAGCCAGTTACTTGCCGAGGGCTATATTTGCTCAATGCCGCGTCGTGGCTACTACGCTTGCGAGCTTCCGGATGCACCGGTTTTGGCTTCGGCTGCAGAGGGCATCGACCGGGATGCCGTCTCTGCGGGTTCTGGCGCGCATGATGTCAACGGACAGGTCGAGCGATTCGATGCACTTTCTCCTTCTGCTTTGGAGGCGGCGCGGCTTTGGCAAAGCGCGCTGCGGGCGACGCTGGCATCCGAAGACGAGCGCGAAATCTTTTCGACCGCGCCGGCACAGGGCACCACTCGGCTACGTCGCGCAATTGCCCACCATCTGCGCGGGACAAGGGGCATGAATGTCGACCCCAACAACGTTGTTATCGGCGCAGGCGCCCAGCTGCTCGATACCATGTTGGTTCAGTTGCTTGGAGCCGACAAGGTGTATGCCGTTGAGGACCCGGGCTATTTGCGCCTAACGCGCATCTATCAGGCTATGGGTTGCAAAGTTCGACATATCCCGTTGGATGGTGAGGGCGTAGACTTGAGCGCTCTGCTGAAAACGGGGACCGATGTCCTTCACCTGATGCCGTCCCATCAGTATCCGACCGGCCTTGTGACGAGCATTGCGCGTCGCTATGCGCTGCTGAGCTGGGCCGCCGAGCGACCAGGTCGATATCTCATCGAAGATGACTTTGATTGCGAGTTTCGTCTGGCCGGCAAGCCGATTCCCGCGCTTGCTTCGATCGATGCCGCTCAATCGGTCATCTACACCAACACGTTTTCAAAGAGCCTTTCATCGGCGTTGCGTCTAGCGTACATGGTGTTGCCCGATAAGCTGATGAAGCGGTTTAGGTGCAACCTTGGTTTCTACGCCTCGTCGGTGAGCTCTGTCGACCAGGTCGCTTTGGCTCGTTTGCTGGAATCGGGTGATTACGAGCGACATGTGAACCGCGTGCGCGTTCGTGCTCGTGAGGCGCGTGATGGCCTGGCGGCGCTTGTACGGAATGCGTTTCCAGCAGGAGAGGTTTCGATCGAGCATGCAGACGCAGGCCTTTACTGCACCGTGGTTGCGGAGCGGGGAACGGGCGGAAGCTCTTTTGCGCAGGCCCTCATGCGCTCGAGCATCCCTTTTATCGATATCAGTAACTGTTATTGGTGCGCCGATGGCGCATCTGTCCCTGAAAACTCAACTCAAATTCTTGTCCAGTATGACGACCTGAGTCCGGAGGTGCTTAATACCCTGGAATCGCAGCTAATGGGGCACTCTGTAACCTAAGTGAGTAGACTTTTGGCACTTTGGCGACCAGACAGTTTTGTAACAAGCTATCTACCTGTGGTTTTGAGAAGTGGGATCATCGGTCTGCTCGGGATGTCCCAAAAAGTCTACTCACTTGCCGCGCAAAGCTTCCGCATGAGAAAAAATGGGGTTTTCAACAGGGCTTCGTCCAGTTCTCGGTAAGCTTTTGGCCAGTTGGGGAGGGCTGTTGAAAACCTTGCAGTTCGTTCGGAGCCATTTTTGGTGCGTTCGCTCCAATGAGAGACCGACTGGGTTGAAATTCGTGCTTTCCTGTGCCTATGAAGGATCTACTTTGTGACATATCGGCTTTTAGGTACTGGCGTTTGCCCCCTCAAGTCCGCGCTTTGTGTCCTCCGCTTCCGCGGCCGGATGAAGACCGGCAGCGATATGACCTCGTCCGCAACCCGACGGCTGCAGTCGCGCTCGGTTTTCCCTTGTATACATTGGTTCGGACGAGAAACAAACGGACTTGCCCTGCCAACATTAGGCAGCGGCTGTTTCTTGGTGAACTCCCCAGGGAATCCGTGCTGGAAACGGAGCATGGATTTTTGGTCACGTCTCCTCTACTGACGGCATTTATCATGTCTCGACATCTGACGGATCTCCAACTTCTGCTGGTATTGGCGGAGATGTGCGGCTTGTTTGCGGTATGCGCTCTGCCGGCGGCACTTGAGGTGGAGCTTTCGCGTGCAATTGATTCGGGTACGATTTCGACAACGTTGGGTTGGGTGCGCTGCCCGTCCGAGGGCGGCGCCGCCTCAAATTTGTGGCGTCGCGACGCTTTGGTTTCGGATGGGGACCTTGACCGTTTTTGTTCAGATGTTTGCGGGATGCGTTACGGCAATCGATTTATGGCGGTGTCGCAACTCGTTCCATTGGGTGCCGCTTCGCCTTTTGAGGTCGAGGCGTATTTGTTGCTTGGACTGCCGCGAGCCCTGGGAGGTGAAGGGTTTTGCGGCATAGAGCTCAATGTCAAAGTGATGTTAAGCACAAGTGCTCGAGCGATTGTAGGAAAGACCCGCGTATATATCGATCTACTTCTTTCCTCGCCGGACGGGAGGCGACAGGTGGCCATTGAATGCCAGGGAAAGGCCTCGCACGGGCGCGCGGGGGATGGCTTGCGTGACGCTGATCGCATGACGGCGCTTCAAGCCATGGGCTACGACGTGCTTCTCCTGACACACGGACAGATATCCGATGAGGATAGATTCCGTGCGATCGTTAAGGCCGTATGCAGGATGCTCGATGTTGAATATCGCGAAAAAAGCTCGGATGAGCAAAGGGCTGAGGCATTACTCCGGTCTGAACTATTCGTTGACTGGACAAAATTGGGAGTAATCGGCGGAAAGATGTCCATTGGACACAAAACAGCTCGATCGTGGACAGCGCGGATCTAAGTGAGTAGACTTTTGGCGTGATGGCGACCAGGCCGTTTTGCAACAAGTCATTTACCTGCGGCTTTATAGAGCAATATGGATGGTCTGCTCGGCAAGTTCCAAAAAGTCTACTCACTTAGTTTTTGACGAGAAGTCGATGCCGAAGGTGGCCCTATTTCAGGGCGTTAACGAGTTCATGAGACACGAAAAAAAGGCCCGAACCATGCGGTTCGGGCCCTTTAAAGTTAGAGATTATCTCTCAGGCGGTTGGCTTAGCCAAAGTAGCGCTTGAGCAGGCCGGCGAAAGCCTTGCCGTGGCGGGCCTCGTCGCGAGCCATCTCGTGCACGGTGTCGTGGATGGCATCGAGGCCAGCGGCCTTGGCACGCTTGGCAAGATCGGTCTTGCCGGCGGTGGCGCCGTTCTCGGCCTCAACGCGCATCTCGAGGTTCTTCTTGGTGGAGTCGGTCACGACCTCGCCCAGGAGCTCGGCGAACTTGGCGGCGTGCTCGGCCTCCTCGTGGGCAGCCTTCTCCCAGTATAGGCCGATCTCGGGATAGCCCTCGCGATGGGCGACGCGAGCCATGGCCAGGTACATACCGACCTCAGAGCACTCGCCCTCAAAGTTGGCGCGCAGGTCGGCAACGATGTCCTCGGAGACGCCCTCCATCTTGGCGACGCCCACGACGTGCTCGGCAGCCCACTCGAGCTTGCCCTCCTCCTGCTTCAGGAAACGAGAACCGGGAACGCCGCACTGGGGGCACTTAAAATCCTCGGGCAGCTGGTCGCCGTCGAACTCTTCCACATAACCGCAAACGGGGCAAACAAATTTCATGATTCGATCCTTTCGATGGATGGCGATGGGGCGCTTGTCCGATCCCGTAAGGGCCCTCTCCGGACGTGCGTCTTGACGAGTTCTATTATCCATAAATGCAACAAAATGTGAAGCCTATTAGGAATGATTTTTGATAAAACAATTTTGAGAGATGAAGATGTTGATTGATTAACGATTGGCAGGCCGCCTGCGACCTCTGATGAGTACAATCAGTCGAACAAATGTTGACCAATCAACAAATGAGGGAGTTTCCTTTATGCATCTAGCCCGCCGCTGCGCCTGGTGCCGAACGTATCAAACGGTTTTTCGCATCGCATCGCCGGTGCTGCCCTATACCGAGCCACGCATTCTGGAGCATGCTGAGAGAGCGCCTGCCAGGCCATTATCGGCTTTGGCGGTGGCTCGGCCATGGACTGTGCCAAGGGCGTGGGAGCACGCATCGCGCAGCCAAACAAGCCCATCAACAAGATGCGCGGCCTGCTGCGCGTCCACCGTCTTCTGCCGCTGCTTATTGCGGTTCCCACTACCGCCGGTACGGGAAGCGAAGTTACGCTCGCGGCGGTTATCACCGATGACGAGACGCACTACAAGCACCCCATTAACGACTTTGTGCTTATCCCGCGCTTTGCGGTGAACGACCCCGAGTTCGCGCGGTCTGCCCGCCTCCATTACGGGGCAGACGGGCATGGGCGCCCTGACGCATGCCGTCGAGGCCTTTATCGATTGGGCCGATCGAATGAACGCCGCCTTGGACATTCCCAAATATGTGACGGGCATTCGCCGCTCCGACATTCCCGAGATAGCGGCGCATGCCGATGCCGAGGCCAATCCGCTGTACCCAGTTCCACTTTTGAAGGACCGTTTGGAGCTGATGCGCATGTACGAGGTCGTCGCGGGTGGTATGTTTGAGGGCGAGAACTAGGAGGGTCCATGAACACCGAGGAAATTGCGCGCATCGTCGGAGACCAGCGCGTCTACTTTAAGACGCACGCCACGTTTGATGTCGATGCTCGACGTCGTGCGCTCGTGAGTTTACGCGATGCGGTGCGGGCCCACGAGGCCGATATTGCCCATGCGCTCAAGACCGATTTGGGAAAGTCGCATGACGAGGCGTATATGTGCGAGATCGGCACGTCGCTTTCCGAGATTCGTCATCAGATCGCGCATGTGGCTCGATGGAGTCGTCCGCGCCTGCGTCTGTGCGACCTTGCCAACGCCGTGAGTGTGTGCAAAACGCAAGCCGTGCCCTATGGCGTCACGCTCATCATGGCCCCGTGGAACTACCCGTTTTTGCTAACGCTCGAGCCGCTCGCCGGCGCCCTTGCCGCGGGCAATACTGTGGTCATCAAGCCGAGCGCCTATGCTCCGGCATCGAGTGCGGTGCTCAAGCAGATCTGCGAAGAGGCATTTGATCCGTGCCTGGTGACAGTTGTCGAGGGCGGGCGCGCCGAGAACGAAGCGCTGCTCGATGAGTGCTGGGACAAGATCTTCTTTACCGGTAGCGTTCCGGTCGGCAAGCTCGTCATGGAGCGCGCAAGTAAAAACCTTACGCCCGTGACGCTTGAGCTGGGTGGAAAGAGTCCCTGCATCGTGGATGCGACGGCAAACTTGAAGGTTGCGGCACGGCGTATCGCCTTTGGTAAATGGCTCAACGTGGGGCAGACCTGTGTGGCGCCCGACTACCTGCTGGTCGATACGCGCGTGCACGACGAGTTGCTGGGCCTCATCAAGGAAGAGGCGCGCCGTATGTTTGGCGAGCATCCGCTCGACAACGAGGATTACGGGCATATCGTCAATGCCAAGCATTTTGCGCGCGTGCATGGGCTAATCGATCCCGATAAGGTCGTGCTTGGAGGTGCTGCGCGCGAGGCTTCGCTCAAGATTGAGCCGACAATTTTGGACGGCGTGGCCCCCGATGACGCCGTGATGCAGGAGGAGATTTTCGGTCCCATCTTGCCGGTGCTGACGTTTGAGAGCCTAGACGAGGCCGAGACGTTTATTACGGATCGTCCGACGCCGCTGGCCCTGTATATCTTTAGCCAGGACCGTGAGGTTCAGCAGCGCTTTGTGCGTTACGTGCCCTTTGGTGGCGGTTGCGTCAACGACACGATCATGCATCTGGCTACGAGCCATATGGGCTTTGGCGGCATGGGAGCGAGCGGTATGGGGCAGTACCATGGACGCGAGAGCTTCGATACGTTTAGCCACAAGAAAAGCATCGTGAACAAGGCAACGTGGCTGGACGTGCCATTCCGCTATGCCCCTTACGCAAACTGGAAGCACAAATTCGTGCGCATGTTTGTGCATTAAAATCAGATGGCGTAGGGACAAACGGTCGAAAAGACGCAGACAGGATGAATTTGTGTCCGCACGGACCCGTAGACTTCTCGGCAAGGTTAAACGCCGGTTTATCCGGCCGTTAGGGGAGTTGCTATGTACGAGCCCTCACGTGTTCTTCTGTCGTTTCATATCGCAGGATTTCAATATGCCGACGGCGCTTTGGTCCTAGGCGATTTTAAAGCGGGCGATAAACTGACGCTGTGCGCCGAGCGCGATAATCCCCATGATCCCGAGGCGGTCGCGATCTACTATGGCAAGACCAAACTTGGCTATGTTCCGGGAAACGAGGTCGGCCCGCTGTCCTTGATGATGTATTACGGCCACGAGGACGTATTTGAGGCCCGCGTGCAGCAGGTTGCCCCCGAGCGTAGCCCGTGGCACCAGGTGCGCGTTGGCCTCTATGTGGTGGATGCTCGCTAGTCGGTAAGGGAGGCTGCCATGTTTGATGACGACGACCTGTTCGATTTGACGGACGATTCGTTTGAGTGGGATATGCTACTCGACGACGATGAGCTGGAGCAGGATCGTAAGATGCGACAGGACAAGAAAACTCAGGGTGATGCGTCGAAAAAGAAAGACAAGCGCCGTCGCGGACTGTTTGGCGGGCTCTTTGGGTAACTGCCGCATCGCTGCGTCTGTATACTTAGCACGAGTTGGACGCGTTGCGAAATGAGGACTGAGCCGATGATGTGGTTTACCGCCGACCTGCACCTGGGCGACACGAATATCTTGCACGACATGGACCGACCGTTTGGCTCGGTTGAGGAGATGAACCGCAAGGTCATCGATGCCATCAATGAGTGCGTGGCTGCGGATGACCGCCTCTATATTCTGGGTGACTTTACCTATCGTTTGCCCCTGGCGGAGGCGGTGCGCCTGCGTAAACGCATTGAATGCCAGAACGTGACGCTCATCCGTGGTAACCATGACGGTGACTGGAAAGATCCCGACGTACCGCAGATTTGGGAAGACGTGCGCGATTACCTGGAGATTGCTCCCGGCTATGCCAAGGGCCATCGTCTGGTTATGAGCCATTACCCCATGCTCAGCTGGAACGGCAAGGCGCGTGGCGCCATTATGCTGCATGGGCATATCCACAGCAGGGGAGACCGCACCAATACGCGCAACCGCGATCGCGAACGTCCTATCTTTCGCTACGATGTCGGCCTCGATGCCAACGAGTACAAGCCCGTAAGCCGTGACCAAATCCTAGGCTTCTTTGGATTGTAATTCTCGAACCGTCACACAAACCGCCACAAAGGGGACGGGCACCTTTGTGGCGGTTCTGGTGCCGTTGCCATTATGGCGGCGGCACCTTTTTTGTCCGTGCGGCGCGGTAGAGTGTAGGCGGTTGAAATTTGCGTCCAGCGAGGAGCTGCTATGAACGAGATCAAGTGCCCACATTGCGGCGAAGTATTTAAGGTCGATGCATCCGGCTATGCGGATATCGTCAAGCAAGTGCGCAATGCCGAGTTTTCGCGCGACCTGGATGAGCGTGTGAAGGCGGTCCAGCGCGAGGGCGAGCAAGCGCTGGAGCTTGAGCGCTCGCGTTCGATGGCTGCCTTGCAAGAGGCAGAGTCCCAGCGCAACGCTCAGCTTACCGAGCAGAAGAACGCTGCAGCTCAACAGCTGGCACAAGAGGTTGCCAAGCGCGATGCTGAGCTCGCCGAGCTGCGCGCCAAGCTCGAGGGCGCTGCCGCAGAGCGCGAGAGTGCAAGCCAGCGCGCGGCGGTAGAGGCACGAGCCAACGCTCAAAAGGAGAATGCCGAACTCCAGCGCGAGATTGACAATTTGCGTGCGCAGCTGGAGCGCAAAGATGACGAAGCCAAGCTCGTCGAGTCGGCGGCGCGCAATGCCGCTCAAAACGATTTAGCTGCACGTGATGCTCAGATTGCCGAGCTGCAGGCCAGGCTTGCCGCGGCGGACAAGGCCCAGGAGATGGCGCTTGCCGCTGCCGCGGCAGAGTCGCAGCGTGAGCTCGATGCCGCTCGCAGCGAGGCCGAGCGCGCGCTTGCTGACTATCGCGCGAAGGTACAAGAGAAGTTTTCCGCCGCAAAGGCTCAGTCTGAGCGCGAGGCCGAGGGCCTTCGTGCACAGCTTCGCGAGCAAGAACTTTCTGCAAAAATGGAGCTGTCGAAGGCGGTCGCCGCGGCGGAGCGAGAGCGCGATGAGGCGCGTGCCAAACTGACGAGCGAGCTGGCGGTGCGCGATTCTCGCGAGGAACAGGCCAAGGCGGCACACGAGCTCGAGCTTGCGCAGGCCAAGCGCGCGAGCGATGACCTGATTCGCTACAAGGATGAAGAGATCGAGCGCCTTAAGGACATGAAGGTCCGTCTGTCCACCAAGATGGTGGGCGAGTCGCTCGAGCAGCATTGCGAAACCGAGTTTAACCGTCTGCGCATGACGGCATTTCCCAACGCGTACTTCGAGAAGGATAACGATGCGTCCGAGGGTACCAAGGGCGACTTTATCTTCCGCGAGTGCGACGCGAGCGGCAACGAGGTCATTTCGATTATGTTCGAGATGAAAAACGAGAACGACGAGACCGCGACCAAGCATAAAAACGAGGACTTCTTTAAGAAACTCGATCACGATCGTCGCCAGAAAGGCTGTGAGTACGCGGTGCTCTGCACGCTGCTCGAGCCCGAGAGCGAGCTCTATAACGTAGGGATAGTCGACGTGAGCTATCGCTACGAGAAGATGTACGTGATTCGCCCACAGTTTTTCATTCCCATGATCACGCTCCTTCGCAACGCCGCCATGGGCTCACTGCGCTATAAGCAGGAGCTAGCGGAGTACAAACAGCAGAATATCGACGTCACGAACTTCGAAGCCAAGATGGAGAAGTTCAAGAATGATTTCGGTCGCAACTACGAGATCGCGAGCCGCAAGTTCCAAACGGCAATCGATGAGATCGACAAGACGATTAGCCATCTGCAGAAAACCAAGGAGGCATTGCTGTCCTCCGAGAACAATCTGCGCCTAGCCAACAAGAAGGCCGACGATCTTACCATTCGCAAGCTCACGTGGGGCAACAAGACCATGAAGGCGGCGTTTGACGAGGCGCGCGGGGCTGCGCCAGAGACAAACGATGAGCCAGCCGAGGCGGATTCGTATGAGGTCGAGGATACCGAGTAAGGCATAGCGTATAGTGCAAAAACGGGGCCGCTGGCGATATTGCCAACGGCCTCGCTTCGTTTCGTTCCAGTATGTTCGACTAGTCCTCGAGCAAGTCTTCGATAAAGCCGACGCGGTAGTTTTTGAAGATGACTTCACCGCCGTCTTGCGTGGCGTCCAGATCGACATCGCCCATGATGCCAAAGTCGTGATCGCCGTCCTCGTCGGCAAAGATCTGGTGCACGTGCCATACGTGCGCGGTTTTCTCGTCGGACTCATCGATGGAAAACATCGCGGCGCTGCGGGCGTCTCCGTCGGTGAGGATTTCCTCGTGCTGCTCATGGTAGGCATCGAGGGCCTTTTGCCAGCGGATCTCGCTCATGCCCCAGTCGTCGTCGAGCTCGCCCAGGTCGCGAACGTGCTCACGGGCGGCAAGGGTCACGCGGCGGAAGAGCGCATTGCGCACCAGCAGCGTGCAGCCGCGGCGGTCCGCCACGACCTCGTCGATGCCCTGTGGCGGCGCGGCATCGAGGGCTGCCGGGTTGCCGGCGTTCTCCCACTCGTCCACCAGGCTCGAGTCCACCGAGCGCACCACAAAGCCCAGCCACGAGATAATGTCGCGCAGGCGCTCGTCGCGCTTCTCGATGGGTACGGTGCGGTCGAGCGAACGGTAGGCCTCTGCCAGGTAGCGAAGCAAAATGCCCTCGGAGCGGGCGATGCCGAGCTTTTGAATGTAACCCTTAAAATCGCTCGCGCTTTCCAGCATATCGCGCAGGACACTCTTGGGAGAGAGCTGGTAGTCGTTTGCCCAGGGCACTTCCTGGCAGTACTTGTCAAAAGCGGCGTCGAGCAAATCCTCGAGCGGCTTTTCGTACGTGACGTCTTGAATGCGCTCCAAGCGTTCCTCATACTCGATGCCGTCGGCCTTCATCTCGGCCATAGCGCGATCGCGTGCGGCGCGCTCCTGTGCACGCAATACCTGCTTGGGGTCCTCGAGCGTGGCCTCGACCATCGAGATGAGGTCCATGGTATAGGTCTCACTTTCAGGGTCGAGCAGCTCCAGCGCGGCAAGCAAAAACGGCGAGAGCGGCTGGTCGAGCGCAAAGTCATCGGGCAGGTCGACCGTCAGCGCGTAGTCGATATCCGGCGCGGCGTCAGCCGGAGCGTCGGGTGCGGGCGGCACCTCGGTGCGCACGACGACGCCGGAGTCGATGAGCGTGGCGAAGATCTCGTCGGCGCGAACCTCAAGCTTGGCCTTTTCTTCGGGGGTCTGCAGGCTTGTCTCGATGAGGTCATGTACGCGGGCTCGGGCATTGCCGCCCTGCTCGACCACACTAATCACCATAGAGTGCGTGATGCGCAGGCGTGGCTTGAGTGTTTCGGGTTGCGTCTCGATCAGGCGCTCAAAAGTTTGCTTGTTCCATGAGACAAAGCCCTCGGGGGCCTTTTTCTTTTTAATCTTACGGAGTTTTTTGGGGTCGTCGCCCGCCTTGGCCATAAGCTTGGCGTTCTCGATCTCGTGCTCGGGTGCCTCGGCGATTACCATGCCCTCGGTATCGAAGCCCGAGCGACCGGCGCGACCGGCAATTTGATGGAACTCGCGGGCGCGCAGACGACGCATTTTGTAACCATCGAACTTGGTGAGCGCGGTGAGCACCACGGTGTGGATGGGTACGTTGATGCCGACGCCGAGTGTGTCGGTGCCGCAAATGACGGGCAGCAGGCCCTGCTGCGCCAAGCGCTCGACCAGCAGGCGATAGCGCGGCAACATGCCAGCATGGTGCACGCCGACGCCGCATCCAAGCAGGCGCTTGAGAATCTTGCCAAAGGCCGTGGAGAAGCTCGTTCCCTTTGCCGCTTCTTTGATGGCCTCGCGCTGCTCCTTGCTGGCGATGCCAAAATTGGCGAGCGATTGTGCCGTCGCAAGGGCGGCATCCTGGCTAAAGTGCACGATATAGAGCGGGGCCTCGCCACGGCGCATGGCGAGCTCGACCGTGCCCTCGAGGGAGGTCGTCACATAGTCGTAGCTCAGCGGAACAGGACGCGGGGCATCGACAACCAAGTCGCAAGCAGCGCCGGTGTGCTCCTCGAGCGAGGCGGCGATGGCGGTGACATCGCCGAGCGTGGCGCTCATGAGCATAAACTGCGTGTGGGGCAGGGTGAGCAGCGGTACCTGCCAGGCCCAGCCGCGGTCGGGGTCGGCAAAGTAGTGGAACTCGTCCATGGCGACGCAGCCCACGTCGGCGCCCTCGCCCTCGCGCAGCGCATCGTTGGCAAGGATTTCGGCCGTGCAGCAGATGACGGGCGCCTTGGTATTGATATGCGTATCGCCGGTGATCATGCCGACGTTATCGCGGCCGAGTACCTGTACCAGGTCGAAGAACTTTTCGCTGACCAGGGCTTTGATGGGGGCCGTGTAATAGCAGCGCTTGCCCTGAGCCATGCCCATAAAGAGCATGCCCAGCGCGACGAGCGATTTACCCGATCCGGTCGGTGTGCCTAAAATGACGTGATCGCCGGCGGCCAGGTCCATGAGGGCCTCTTCTTGGTGATCCCACAGCTCAATGCCACGGTCGCTCGTCCATTCAAAGAAGCGTTCGAAGGCCTGATCGGGCGTGAGCCATGGTTCGGGCTCGCTGCCGTCCTCGGGCTCCCACCAGGTGGGAGAGAGCGCGCCGAGCGAGCCAAACTCGGCTTCGGTTCCCGTGCCGCCCGAGAACGAGCTGGCGGCGCCGGCACCGGAGACGGTGCTGGCGGCGGTATCTGTCGTGGTCTGTGCCATGTGTTTGCTTTCTCTCGCGATTGTCCGCCAACTATTATGGCGTAGCGTCGCATCGATGCGTTCGCAGGCAAGAAAATGCAGGAAATGGGCGTTCTGCCCAGCTGTTTGGTGCAGTTGCCAACTAAGTGAGTAGACTTTTTGCAATATTGCGAGCACATGGCTTTTGCGCAAAGGCTCTACCTGCGGTTTTAGTATTGGTTATGCGGGTTGTGCTTGGCTATTGCAAAAAAGTCTACTCACTTAGATTTGAGGGTCGTTTGCTGGCGCCTATTTGCGCTTGTTTGCCGAAGCCGCGACCATCAGAGGCCCCTGGGACTCCTGCGGTAAGCGCTTCTTGCCCTTGCGGGCGCGGTTTTTGAAATTCTCGACGGCCTCTTCCATGCCGAGGGGCACGTAGGTGAGCTCATCGAGATTGTCGGGCAGGTAGCACGCAAGGCTTTGCTCCTGCGCGCGCCCCGCCGTGAGCTGTTCATCGCTGGGCAGCGCGTCGGGAGTGGCGCAAATGCCATAGACGGCGGCACCCATCTCGCGCGTGCGGCGCTCGTATTCGGTCTCGGGATGCTCGGGATGGTCGCGGCGAACGTCGTCACTTACCCATAGTGTGTCGTAGCCGGCCGCGGCAAACTGCCCCAGGGCGTAGTCGCGCAATGGCTTGCTGTCGGTGCGCAGCGTGACGGTGGCGCCGGCTGAAAAAAGCGGGCGGTAGAGCATCAGATGGTCGACATGGACGAGTCGTTTTTTGGCGTACTTGGCCTTGGGCTGCGGCGTGGGAAAGTTGATAGTGATGGCATCGAGCTCGCCTGTGGCAAACAGCTGCGGCAACGATGCGGCGCCTCGGGGCAGGACGAGTGCGTTGGTCAGTTCCTGCTCGCAGATTTTCTGTGCGGCATAGGCGATGCAGATGGGCTCCTGGTCCATGCCGATAAAGAGCGTGTTTGGCTCGTGGGCCGCGCGCTCTACAAGGTACGTTCCCTTGCCGCAGCCAAGATCCAGGTGAAGGTGTTCGAAAGACTTGCTGCCTGCGGGCGCACAGGCCTCGCGCCAATCTCCGGCATAGATTTCAGGGTTCGTCTCAATCGCATCGGCGTAGCGCTCCAGGCGCTCTTCGAGCACAAAGTTCTTAGGCGTGCGAACGTGGACGGCTCCCATGAGGCTCCTTGGTCATAAGTATGGAACGCATAGCTGCGCGTTCCGTCAATGGGTTGAAAAAAGGGTAGGCATAGCTTGCCCGAAAGATGCAGTGCGGCTCGACGGCGAGTCGTCGGCGCCTACAGGCGCTTGAGAATCACGTAGCGGTTGAGCTCGCCACTGCGACCGTCGGCATGGAAGCGCTCAAGCTCGCGTACGGGGACCTCGCCGCTCTTGTAGAACGTGCGCACGCCGCGCACCAAGTCGGTGATCTGCTGATCGTCAAAGTGGTGGCAATAGCGGTAGGCATGGCGGTCGTTTTGCCAGCCAATGAGGTGGTCGCCGGCTTCAAACTGCGCGGAATCGTAACCCTCAAACGGCGGGGTGAGCTCGGCACGGGCCTCGGCGCGAACGGCCTTGCGCGCCATGCGCTCGTCGTTCATAAACTCCCAAAAGCTAATGGCGATGATGCCGCCCGGGCGCGTCTGGCGCACCAGGGCGTCGAGCACGCGCACGCGGTATTCGCACGACGGCACGTGGTGCATAAAGCCAAAACAGACCGAGATATCGGCGAGCGGGGCGTCGAAAAGCGCGTCGGGTGTCTCGGCGGGGTTGAGCTTCATGAGGGCATCGAGCACGTCGAGTTCCTGGAAGTGCAGGTTGGGAATGCGCAGGGCGTGACCTCGTGCATCGATGGCCAGGTCTTGGCACGAGTCGACGCCATAGAACTCAAACGGGCAGCTGGCATCTGCCGAGGAGTTTGCGCCGTCGACGCCCTTGGCGGCAAGTGCGCCGCCGGCGGCAAAGTTCTCGAATCGCATATTGCCGCAGGCGAGATCGAAGACGCGGACGGGATGCTCGATCCTGGCGACGTCGAGCTGCTCGAGCGCGATATCCATGGTGCGTACCCAGCCGGGCCACGGGGCCTGACGCGTATCGGAAAAGGAGGCGGAGTGCTCGCGATAGAACGTGTTGTTGAGCTGGATGAGCGATGAGGCGAAATCGCGGTTCACGGCGCGGGACTCCCTCCGTTGGCGGTGCGGAATTAACAGTACGACCATACTACCGTTAACGCCGCAACGGGGACAACCAAGCTACGTGTCATTGCTTTGTTTGGACACATTTCCGCAGCTCATATGCACCCGCAACCGCCGGTTGTCAAAAATCTCACTAGAATAGGTGGCATGCTTTTGGCGGTGGCGGATAGATTTTTAACTATGCAAGGCGCATTAAGAACATAAACGGTCCGGCGGCACGGCTGGCATCACATAGGAGGAACCATGAATGTAGAAACTGCGCAGCGGCTCGCCGACCTTCGCCGCAGCAAAGGCTTTAGTCAAGAAGGGCTGGCACGAAAGCTGGGACTGTCGCGCCAAGCGGTCAGTAAATGGGAGCGCGCGGAGAGCTCGCCCGATACCGAGAACCTGATCTCGCTCGCCAAACTCTATGGCGTGAGCCTGGACGAGCTCCTCAATCCGAGCGACGAGATCGAGGACGATATCGAGTTTGAGAACGAGGACCGCGCCCGTCAGCGCGAGGCCGAGGCCGCGGAGCGCGCCCGCACCCATGAGGCGGCGGCACGCGCCACCGAGGCGGCAACGCAGGCGAGTGATGCTGCGGCCAAGGCGGCACAAGCGGCAAGCTGGAGTGCGCAGGCCGCCAACGCCGCTACGGCGCAGGCGACGAGTGGCGGTGCAGTTGGCTCGACTCCGGCGAAGGGCCCGTTCCAGTCGTTCCCGTATTGGGCTGTGTGTTGGCTGCTGTTCTTTTTGCTGATGTTCCCGTTTGGCGCCGGCCCCTTTGCCGCGCTGATCTTCTTTACGATCCCTATCTATCACTGGGTGGCGCGTGCGCTCGATGGCGATTGGGCGCGCGGTGATATCCAGGTTGGTCCGGCGCCGGTGACAGCTAGGGCTCAGAATGTTTCCACTGCGGTTGATGCTGACGTGGCTACCGCGACTACCGCTGAGCCGATTGCCAAAGAGGGTGATGAATGATGAAGCTTTCGCATGAATCCAAGGTACGCTTGGGCGTTGGCGTCGGAGCGTTTGTGCTCATCATTGGGCTTGTCTTTGGCATTTCGCGGCTATTGGCGCATTCCGATATGGTGCGTACGACCGGTATTCTATCTGGCCATTTGTCTGATTTTGACGATATGTTTGACGAGGACGATTCCTTGAATAGCGGTAACTATTCCGCTCGGCCTCAGCAACTTTCGAGTGTGACTTTTGATGCCGATGAGTTCCGCTACCTCGATTTCGATATCAATGCGGCTTCGGTGGACGTCAAGGTTGTTGATGGCAACAAGGCTCGCGTTATAGAGCGGGGGCGCGTTGCCGAGGGTATGGATGCCTCCAAGGCCGCGACGCAAAACATCGCATCCGTCGAGGACTCGACGCTCAAGGTTTCCCAGTTTGGAAGTGATAACGGTAAGGCAATCGATCGCTCAGTTACGGTTGAGCTGCCACGCCGTGTTGCCGAACATCTGAAGGGAGTCAACGCGCACGTGGGCTTGGGTGATCTGCAGATTGCCGGTGTCATCTGTGATGGTTTCGACCTTTTCCTGGGTGCGGGAGATGTAGAGTTTTCGGGCAGCGTGACTGATGCGCTCAGCGCTGAGGTCGGTTCGGGCGATGTGACGTTCGAGCTTTACCAGGCCCCCGCGAAGTCGATGGACGTGAGCGTGGCCTCGGGCGATGTGGAGATGACGGTTCCGAATTCTACGGGCTTTAAGGCGAGCCTTACCGTGGGCAGCGGCGACTTCGAGAGCGATTTCCTTCCGCTTGGCTACGACGGCGAGACCATTTTGAATCTTGAATTCGATAACGGTGATAAGTCTGCCACGTATCGTTTTGAGGTCGGTTCGGGTGACATGTCGTTTGATCCGGAGTGACACGCGGTTTTCGGAGATCGGTACATATAGGCGTGCTCTTTGATGAAGGCGCCGGGGCCGTGACGGGCTCCGGCGCCTTTGCCTTTACAATGGGGGCATGGAACAGATTATCTTGAACATACTTAAAGCCTTGCGTCGCGGCGAGACCGTGGACGACAAGGCGCTCGTCAAATTGATACATGCCGAGGCACGCCGTGAGGGTGCCGACAAGCGCGATCTGGCCAAGCGCCGTCTGCTGCCGTTCTACCAGCGGGTTAAACGTGAGGATCCGGCTCGTTGGGCTGCGTGGAATGTCGATTCCGATCTGGAACGTCAACTGCTGCAGGTGCTACGCATGAAGCCGCGCCGCACGGCTTCGGGCGTAGCGACCATTACCGTCATCACCAAGCCGTGGCCGTGCTCGGGCGATTGCCTGTTTTGCCCCAACGACCTGCGTATGCCCAAAAGCTATTTGCATGCCGAGCCCGCGTGCGCCCGTGCGGAGCAAAATTGCTTCGATCCGTATCTGCAGGTGAGCGCTCGTCTGACCGCGCTTTCGCAGATGGGGCATGCGACCGATAAGATTGAGCTCATTGTGCTCGGTGGCACCTGGAGCGACTATCCGGAAGGCTATCAGACATGGTTTATGTCGGAGCTTTTCCGTGCGCTCAATGACGATGCCGTCGCCGGCGTGGCGGCCAACCCCATGTTGGCGCGTCCGGGCATCAGCCGTGCCGAGGCGGGGCGTCTGCTCGACGATGCACCCGCCGATGCCCTGCCGCCGGTGGTAGCGGAGCGCCGCGAGCGCTATCGGGCTGCCGGCATTGCGACAGACGAGGCCGAGCTCGCTGCCGGCGTTGCCGACGAGCAGGAGCGTGTGGATGCTGCCGTGCGCGGCTATAACCGTGCGGTGCGTCGTCTGTACGGCCCCGGTACGCCGTGGGGCGAGGTCACCGAGTGGCAGACGGCAACGATGGAGGAGCTCGAGCGTCAGCAGCGCATCAACGAGACGGCGAAGCATCGCGTGGTGGGACTCGTTATCGAGACGCGCCCCGATGCCGTAACGCCGCAGGCGCTTACGCTCATCCGCCGCCTGGGCTGCACCAAGATTCAGATGGGCATCCAGAGCCTCGACCAGTACCTGCTCGATATCAACGAGCGTCGCATTTCGGTGGGGCAAATCGAGCGGGCGTTTTCGCTTGCGCGCCTGTTTGGCTTTAAGATCCACGCGCATTTTATGCTCAACTTGCTGGGTGCCACACCCGAGGGGGACAAGCGCGACTACGAGCGCTTTATGACCGAGGGGGCCTTTATGCCCGACGAGGTCAAGGTCTACCCGTGCGCGCTCATCGAGGGCTCGCGTCTGGTGGGCTGTTACGAGCGCGGCGAGTGGCGCCCCTATACCGAGGAGGAGCTGCTCGACGTGCTAGCCGATGACATCGTGGTGACGCCGCCGTTCTGCCGTATCAGCCGCATGATCCGCGATTTTAGCTCCGATGACATTATGGTGGGCAACAAGAAGCCCAACCTGCGTCAGCTCGTCGAGAACCGCCTGGCTGCTCGGGGTGACGGTGCGACGGTGCGTGAGATACGCTATCGCGAGATCAGCACGGCGGGTGCCGACTTGGATGAACTGACCCTTGACGAGGATGTAGCGTACGAGACGCCGGTGACGCACGAGCGCTTTTTGCAGTGGGTGACGCCGCAGGGCAAGATTGCGGGCTTTTTGCGCCTGTCGCTGCCCGACCATTCGTTTGTTGCCGCGCATGCGGACGAGTTGCCGACGACGCCGGACGAGGCGATGATTCGCGAGGTGCACGTGTACGGCATGGCGGCGCGCGTGGGCGACCAGGGCCAGGCGGCGCAGCATCACGGGTTGGGGCGTTTGCTCGTAGAGCGTGCGTGCGAGATTGCCCGGGATGCGGGTTATGCGCGCATCAACGTGATCAGCGCGATTGGCACACGCGAGTACTATCGCCATCTTGGATTTTATGACCATGGCCTTTATCTGCAAAAGGAGCTCTAGATGAACAAACCGAGTGTTTCTGCCGGCGTTGTTGCCGGCGTTGCTCTGGGAGCCGCGGCGCTTGGTGCGGCTGCCGTCGCTGTTCGTGCTGCCTGCCTGCAGGTTGCGCGAACCCGCAATGGGTTGGCGCGTGTGAAACGCGTGCACGATGAGGGCGGCGATGAAGTCCGCGTATTGGTGCAGGGCGGTGTCTACCAAAGCGCGAGTTACGTCGGCGAGCGCTGGGCGGAGCCCGTCTTTGCGTATTATCGCGCGTTTGACGACGTGTTTGAGGCCGAGGATGCGATGCGTGACGTTTATGGTCACGGTATCAGCCGTATGCTTATGCTAGGTGGCGGCGGGTTTGCCTATCCCAAATTTGCGCTGATGTCGCATGAGGGCCTGCGCATGGACGTTATCGAGTATGACGGAGAGATTACGCGCCTGGCGCGCCGCTGGTTCTACCTAGACGAGCTAGAGCGCGCGGCGGGCGATCGCCTGCGGGTGATAACCGCTGAGGCTCGCTCGTATCTGGGTGTGACGAGTGTGGGCCATCGTCGCTACGACGTGGTCGTGAGCGATTGCTTTGGCGGTGCCGAGCCCGTAGGCGAGCTGGCGACGGTTGAGGCGTTGCGTTTAGTGCGGGGCAGCCTGAACCCCGGGGGTATCTACGTTGCCAATATCGTGAGCGCAAACGAGGGGAGCGATGTAACGTTCCTGCGCGACTGTGCTGCCACGGCACTCGAGGTATTCGGCCACGCCTGGGTGGTCCCCTGTGGCGATACAGAGTTCGGCGGCGAGGAAAACTACCTGCTCATCGCCAGCGACGGGAACTATGCCTTTGCCGAAGCCGTGCCCTTTGACGCCGACTTCCTCGGCGCCGTCCTTCACGACTAGCGCGTCTTTCTGCGACCAGTCTTTCTGGGACGGGGCTTTTTAGTTGCTTTCGGATGCCGGCTCGCTCCACATCGGGAGCAGTCAATTTGGGACGGGGCTCTTTTAGCTATCCCTGCCACTAATCGGACAAACCTTTCGCTTTACCTGCAAGGGCAGCTAAAATAGCCCCGTCCCAAATTGACTGCTCATATAGTCAGCCCCGTTTTATGCGTGGTCGCGCCAGCTGCGGACACGCTGCTTCATACCCTCTATGTCGAGCACGCCTTCGGCAAAGCCCTTACGCACGAGCTCTTCGGGAACGAACTCATCGTAACGATCAAAGTAAGGCACCTCGCCGGGATAGACGAGCTCGATGGGATCGAAGTCCTTCTCGGCCTCGGCGGCGAGTACCTCAAAGAACGTCTCTTCGTCGGCCTTCATCTTAAACTGCATAAAGTACGGGCGCGACGGGTCGAGTCCGCGAAGGCCCAGCTCCGCGGCACATTTAATCTTGAGCATGCGCTCGAGCGCCAAAAAGGCATAGCTGCCCAGCCAGGGGAAGAGCACCCAGGTGTCGCCGCCCAGGTTAATGAGTGGCCTAGTGCCCGCACCCGAAATCTCGGCCGTATGGCGAGCCTGCGCCAGACGGGCTCGCGCGTTGCCCATAAGGTACGGATACGCGGCATGTTCGTTGAGCGCCTTACGCATGCGCTCGAGTACATGCGTGTTGATGTCGCCGGGGCAATCGCCAAAGTAAGCCGGCACACGGCCCTTGACCTGCGTAGCAAAGACGGTGTGGCGCTTCCAGTCCACTTCTTCGACAATCCAGCAGTGCCCGGCGATGGCGATGCGCTCACCGGGCGGTGGGGGATTGACGATCGTGCCCAGCTCGGCCGACTCGCTGCGGACGGTGAACTCCTCGTTTTCCTGGAACACGGCGTAGAACTTAAAATTGTTGATGATGCGCTCGCCCGCGAGGCCCACGATGAGCCCGCCGCCCTCGGTGACCTGGATATGGTCGATCTTAATGAGGTGACGCAGCAGCACGCGATAGTCATCGGCTGAGACGCGGTGGAAATAACTGAGCGTGAGCACGCGCTGGGCAAGTTCTGCCGGCGTGAGCTCTCCGGTGCTGGCAAGCGTCGACATAGTCTGGTGATAGAGCAGACTGTAGGGGAGTCGATCGAGCTCGGGCGGCTCGACCCACTTTTCCTCGCGATAGAGTTGTACGAGTGCGATGCCCTGCAGGAGCTTCCACGGAATGGTTTCGGGCATCATCGTGCGCGGCTCGGGCTCTTCCTCGCGCATGACAAACCACATCTCGGGCGGAAGGTCGCGGCGTCCCGTGCGGCCCATTCGCTGCAAAAAGGAACTGACGGTAAATGGCGCATCGATCTGAAATGCACGCTCCAGACGGCCGATATCGATGCCAAGCTCAAGCGTAGAGGTGGTGACGGTCGTCTGTGCCTGCTCCTCATCGCGCATGAGCTCTTCTGCCGTCTCGCGCAACGATGCCGAAAGATTGCCGTGATGGATGAGGAAACGGTCAGGCTCGTGTCGGCTCTCGCAGTAGCTGCGCAGCATGGAACATACGGCCTCTGCCTCCTCGCGCGAGTTGGCAAAGACCAGACACTTGCGCCCGCGGGTGTGTTCGAAGATATAGCCCATGCCGGGATCGGCGTTGTCGGGTGCGGTGTCGGTAGGGTTGAGGAGCGCTTGCTCGGCGGCCCGGGGGATGTCGACTTCGCCCTCGGGGGCCGAAGAAGTTTGGCGGTCCTTGGGAGCGGCCTTGCCCCGTGCTCGCTCACGACCTTGACGGCGCTCCTCCTGTGTGGGCTGTCCGCTGTGGCTCGTGCCTTGGGTGTCGGCCGGCAGCGCCGTGGGTGCCGCTGCCTCAATGCGCTCGGAGGCAAGCACTTCGGCCTCTTGAGGACCCATGCTCTCGAATCCCCGCTGCTGTGCCTGGGGACCCGAGTTGTAGAAGTGCTCCATGGAGATGCGCCACACGCGGCGCGGTTCCTCAAAACGGGGGATAACGCAGTCACGTCCCGTTCCCTGTGAGAGAAAAGCGCCCGTGCGCTCGGGGTCGCCGATGGTGGCCGAAAGGCCAATGCGTCGAGGCTGCACGCCGGCCATGCGCGAGAGTCGCTCGATAAGGCAGAGCGTCTGCCCGCCACGGTCGCCGCGCATGAGCGAGTGGACCTCGTCGATGACCACATAGCGCAGGTCGCAAAACATGCGCGGGATCGCCATGTGCTTATGGATCAGGAGCGCCTCGAGTGACTCGGGCGTAATCTGCAAGATGCCGCTCGGCTTTTTGATGAGCTTGGCCTTGTGCGACTGCGAGACATCGCCATGCCAGTGCCAGACAGGGATATCGGCCTCTTCGCAGAGGTCGTTAAGGCGGACGAACTGATCATTGATGAGCGCCTTGAGGGGGCCGATGTAGAGGGCGCCCACGCTCGCGGGCGGCTTCTCCCAAAACTCGGTCAGGATGGGAAAGAAGGCCGCCTCGGTTTTGCCGGAAGCCGTGGATGCCGTCAGGAGCACATTGTCTTGTGTGTTAAAGATGGCATCTGCCGCCGCAACCTGAATGGAGCGGAGACTCTCCCAATCGTGGGAGTAGATGAAGTCTTGGATAAACGGGGCGTAGCGGTCAAAGGCGTTCACGGGGCCTCCTTTCAAAAGCGAATCTCTCGACGCGGCAGGCAGTGGCTTGCTGCATGACTGCTTCAATGTTTGCCCAGGTAAAACCTGCCAAAATAAACCTGTCCCTTTTTGGCAGGTTAGATGGCGAATTCGGCGAAGTTGCGGTCGGCGCCTGCGGTGCCGGTGTCGTCTGTTGCGGCTGCTGGCGCGTCACCGCCGACGCTTTGCAGCAGCTCGGCCACGTTGGCGTTGGGGTTTTGGCATAGGATGTCGAGCAGCTCGATAAAGTCACGAATGACTTCGCGCGGCGTCAGATGCGTGTCGGCTCCCACGCGACCGAACTCAATCTTGAGGAAGTCCACCAGGTCGTTCTCGGTAAGCGTGGGCGTCCAGCCAAAGTAGCCGGCGTGAATTTGCATGATTTTTTCGATCAGCACCAGCAACTCTTCGTAGGTGAGTGGCTGCAGACGGATGATGGGCGCGAGCATGTCTTTAAGGTCCTCGCGTGCAAAGCGGCCCTGAGCGAGTCGGCTGCGCAGGGCCTCGTAGGAGAACACGCCGCGGCGGCGGTCTTCGATGGAGGTTGGCGTGCCGCCCATGATCATGCCCAGGTACTGCGCCTTGCCCTGGAGCGTGTCGTTGTACATGGTCAGGATCTTCTCGTAGTTGTATTGGCGCGTGATCGCGTTGGGAATCTTATACAGATTCACGAGTTCGTCGATGAGCACCAGCATGCCCTTGTAGCCGCTGCAGACCAAAAAGCGCGCAATGAGCTTAACGTAGTCGTACCAGTCGTCATCGCTGATGATGGTTGAGGAACCCAGTTCGGCTCGAGCCTCGCTCTTGGTGCGGTATTCGCCGCGGATCCATTTGGTTATGCGGCTCATGGCCTCTTCATCGCCCTCGGATACGGCCGTGCGGTAGCGGCGGAGCATGCGGGCGAAGTCGAAGCCGTGGACCATCTCCTCGAGCGGGGCCAGTTGGGCATTGACGACCGACTCGTCGACGTCGGCACACGAGGCGACCCAGCGATCCAGAATAAGGTTGAGCGCACCGCCCTCGGGGCGCGTCTTGGTCGATATGTTGCGGATGAGCTCACGGTAGGTGGCAAGGCCCTGCCCCTGACCGCCCTGCAGGCGGCGCTCGGGCGACAGGTCGGCATCGGCGACGACGAACCCCTCGCCCATGGCGTGCGTGCGGATGGTCTGGAGCAAAAAGCTCTTGCCTGCGCCGTAGCGACCGACCAGAAACCGGAAGCTCGCGCCACCGTCGGCGATGAGACTCAAATCGGTGAGCAGGGCGCGGATCTCGACCTCGCGCCCTACGGTGATATAGGGAAGGCCGATGCGCGGGACCACACCGCCCTTGAGTGAGTTGAGAATGACGGCAGCGACGCGCTTGGGCACGCGGGGTGCTGCGGATGCGGTATCACTCATGGTCTAGGTATCCTCTCACGTCTGCTTCGTAATCCTCGATAATTTGCGGTCCTGCCGCGCCGAACTCGATAACGGTGTCTCCCACCAGGTCAAAGAGCGTCTCGTTGATGCTGTCGACGAGCATATCCTCGCTCTGGCCCGACCTCTCCACTGCCGATGTCGCTTGCGCTGTGTTTTGCTCGAGGAGTGCGCGAAGAAAGGCATCTTCGGCGGGCGCGAGTTTGTTCGTAGCTTCGGCAGACGCGGGCGTTGCGGGTGCGGGCGCAGACACGAGGAGCGGTGCCATGACGCCAAACTCTTCGGCGGAGACAGTCTGCTCGTCGGGTTCGTCTTGCTGAATGGTCATCTCGCCAGGTTCGGCAGTCATGCCGGGCGCAGACTCGCGGCCCGGCTGCTCGATAAGCGTTGCCTCGGCTTCCACGGGCATGCCGTCCTCGCGCTCCTCATCAATCAAAAGCGCTTCACGCGTTTGCGCGGCGGCGCTCCGAATGTGCCCCAGCTGGCTCAAATCGATATCGATCTTGATGGGCTGGTGTGCGGCATCCCACGAAAGCCATGCCACGATCTCGTCATCGATGATTTTGGCCAGATATTTGGGGACCTTCTCCTCCTTCAGGGGGTGGGCGGGGGCTAGGGCCAGGCGCAGACGTTGGTCGCAGGCGCGCATCATCTCACCAAGCTTGCTGCTCTTTTGCCTGCTGCCGTGAATTCGCATGCATTCCCAAAAACCGTTTTGGCAGCGGTAGATATGGATGGGGTCAAGACGGTATTCGCAGTCCTCGTGGCGCTCGGGCGCAAAGAACACGGCCGAGGCAAACATGGTATAGGGCATGGCCGTCTCCTCCCCAAACAAGCTCGCCACGATACCGGTCTTTCGATGCGTGTCATAGTAGCGCGCCATGCGGACGTACACGGCACATGCCACGTGGCGTAGGTCGCGATGGTGGCTGCGATCGAGTCTAGAGTTATCGAGGTTATACGTGGAGAGGGCGTTGATAGCGGCCATGAGTCGCTCCTCGCCCGCCTCGTCGGGCGGGAGGGGGAGCGTAGGCTCGGAGGTCTTGCGACGCGCAGGCGCCAGGTCCGACGGCGTCGGTGCAGGTGCAAGGTCTCGAGCCGCGCGCCGCAGCTCGATAAGGGCGTTATCGAACATGACGGTTTTAGAGTCGCGAAGCAGTTTGGGGTCGAGCCCGTGGAAAACGGCGTAATCTTGCAACCACACGCGTGCAAACCGGTCGATGCCGGGCTCGAAGGCACGATAGGCGTTCCAAAAGGCCTTGATCTTGCTAAAGCCATCGAGTGGGTCATCTACGCCAATGCCGCAGATCAGCTCATAGAGATACAGGAAGGCAAAGGACGTAGACGTTTCCTCGACAGTTCCGCGGCGCACTTGGGCACGCCAGGTAAAGTAGCCGCGCAACTGTCGATCGCTCATGGCATTGTAGGTGGGAAAGTACGACTTAAAGGTGCCGTTGTAGGGACAATCGTCCTCGAAGTCGGCCATCAGCAGGCCTTGGCGGTAAAAGAGCTCCGCCTCCGATAGCCAACGTCCCGCGCCGCCTTTGGGATCATCTTGCCAGCGTGATATCTCGCGCATCTTGCGGTACTGGTCGGGGAGGAAGTTCTGCATCTGTCGACCGGTCTTGAGAATCGGCTCGTCAGCATAGATTTCGTTTGAGAAGCGGGCGGACTGATGGGTCCGGGCCTCGGCCATAATGCGCTCGATGAGCATCTTGACGTCCTGGTCGGCCACCGCTTCTCCTCTCCTAACGCAGCTTCGGTGACCTCATATCATAGCACAGCATCAAACAGGTGTTCGAGAAACCGCTACGTAGATAGATTTAGAACAAGAGGGCGTAGATGACCGCCACGACGACGGAGGGGAGCATGTTGGCCGTGCGGAAGGTCTGAGGTCGAATAAGGTTAACCCCAACACAGAAGATGAGCATAGAGCCCACAAGCGAAAGGCTGTCGAGGGCTGCGGTGGTCATGATGGGGGAGAGTGAGCCGGCAAAAAGCGTGATCGTGCCCTGGAATACGGCAACGGGCAGGGCCGAGAAGATGCAGCCGCGGCCAAGCGAGGCCGTCATGGTGCAGACGATGATGCAGTCCAGCGCGCCCTTCAGGGCAAGCGTGGACCAGTCGCCGAGCAGACCGTCCTGAATCGATCCTACGATGGCCATGGCACCGATACACACGGTGAGCGATGCCGAGACAAAGGCGTTGGTGAACTCGTTGTCGCCTTCGCTGCCGGTTTTGCGCTTGAGCCATTCGCCGAGGTTCTCGATGGCGGCCTCCAGGTTGATGGCCTCGCCGATGAGCGAACCGAGGGCAAATGAGACGATAAGCATGGTGGTGCCGGTGGTCGCCAACGCCTCTCCATCGATAACGAGCATCTTTTGCATGGTGCCGCCCAAGCCGATAAACAGAACACACAACCCCGACGCCTTCATGAGCGTGTCTTGGATGCGAGGCGTAATGAAGCGCCCGCCCATAAGGCCAAGCAGACCGCCCGCGATCAAAAGCGCGACGTTGATGATCGTTCCTAAACCCGGCATGAACCCTCCTGTAATTGATGCCAACGCGGCAATCGTAGCAGAACGGGGAGGGGGCGCTCAGTATCCGAGCCAAGCGGCGGTTAGCGGTCTAGGACAGGATGGGGCTAAAGTCGAAGCGCAGCGTCATGAGGTGCTGCGGGGATTCGATGGCTGCGGCAATGATGTCGGCATCTCGTGCGCGATCGAACCCTTCAAGTTCCATTTGATAGGGGACGTCTTCTTGGATACCGATGCGACGAGGAACCAAAAGCTTGGTTCCGTCGAATTCTTCGGTTCGCGTTCCGTCTGCTGCAACGGAATAAAGGTGTAACTTGGCGGTCGTTGTGGCATCAAGTGCCGAGATAGCTTGGATATCGTTCGATGCGCTCTTTGCTCCCACTGCTGTAAGTGCCGTAGGCGCGACGACTTCGCCCGAAGGCAAAAAGACGAGCTCGACGGTGTTGGGGAATGCGATGAGGATATTTTTGCGGCGGGGCGCATTGGCAGCGACTGGCTCAATGCTTGCAGCATCGACGGTTTCCGTGTGGTCGAGCGCGACCATCATGCAACAGTTGCCTTCGTCGACACCTGGGGGAGCGGCAAAGTCCAGGCCGTCTTTCGGTTGGGAATCGCCTAGTTCGGTGGCGCTGCCGCTTGGCTTCTCGAGAGGAACCGCAGCGTTGTCTTCTGATGATGCATCGTCAACATGTGCCGGTGCGTCTGCGACCTCGTCTTTGGGGGATTTGTCATTATCGCTCGATATAGGAGCGGCAATCTCGACGGACCCCACTCCGTGCCATGTCATTTGGAGCAGCGCCGGATCGGCGAGAATGCGCTGCACGCCCGGCTCCTGGGCATCGATATTGATGGGGGCGGGTTCTGATCCGCGCGTGAGGTTAAGCGAGCCCTTCTGCCCGGTGCTTTGAACCTTTTGGTCGTCCGCGTCGCCAGCGTAGAACAGCAAAGGCGCATCTCCCGTTGCGATGGCTTCGGTGTCCGCCTTGGTCAGCCGCAGCGACGCCGTAAAGGAGATGATGGGCTGCGCGCCATCGACATTCGAGGGAACGCAGCCCAGGCATACACCCCCTTCTTCTTCATGGGCCGCGCTGTCGAAGACGACCTTTGCCCCGTTCGCCGAGTCATCGACCGAGGCAATATCGATGCGCAGCTCTAAGTCGCATGGGTCGCCATCGGCGTCGACTGCAGCCGATTTCCATGTGCAGATGGCGCAACCTGTCTGGGGGCCGTTCTCCTTGTCCGGTCGATTGATATCCACGACTATCGAGTCGACCGTATTGCGGTGAAGGCATCCCGAGGTTCGGACCGTGGCATGTGCGAGCGAAAAACGTTGGCAGGCGACGATACCCGACGAATTCGACGCGGGGTTCAGAGCTTGCGGTAAGGAGCTTGCCGTGGCGGGCGTCGCCCAAGCGGCGAGAGGCGTACCGCTCGCCAGTGCGCTGCAGAGCGCGGCAACGGGCAAAAGGTTTTTGGGTGCCATGGTTCTCCTATCTATTCCGCGTACTCCGGTCGTGCTTGGCTATTGGTTGCGTTTGATGTGCAGGCCAAGGCACGTCAGTCCTGCTCCCACCGTGGCGACGCCTACCGCAATGAGTTGTCGGGTGTCGCTCGTCTGGACGAGCGGCTCGTGACGGCTGCCGCGATTAAGGCCCGAAAGATCGACGGTCACTTCTGTGGCCGCTTGCGCTTGCTCTTGTTGAGCAAAGGCCATTGCGGGTGCGGACGCCAAGATGCTGACGATGGCGGCCAGTGCAATCGCCTTAGGACGTGGCGTGCGCACCGGGCTCGACCGTCCAGGTGATGCTTGCCACTTGATCTCCCGTACCGGTGGCGTGGTAGATGTCACGCGTGACGCGGGCGACGTGGCCACTCACATTGAGCCTAATTTTGTCCGTTCCGTCGCCAATGTCCTTGTACTTCATGTCGAAGCTTGCGTCTTTGGAAAGATCGAGGCCCGTAGTCTGAGTCGCCGAGCTGGCATCCTTTTCTGCCGTATCGGGGCCAACCTTAAAATCGATGGAGTTCTGGGCCGAGCCCGTCTTTGCGTCTGCAACGATTGTCCAGTCGTTCTTGGCCGTGACCTTCATGTTGGTGACGTGGATGCCATATGCCGAGAGGTTGTCGATGGTAATCGTCTCGTCGGAGGGTCCTACAAGCGTTCCGTCGGCTTTGGCGGCAAAGGGGATGACCGTTGGCGCCTTAAACGAAACATTGCTAATGTCGGCCTTCACCGTCACATCGGTGGTTCCAACGCGCACCTCTGCCATGGCCGCCGTTGGCGCGGCGCCCATCGCAAGTGCGAGCGTAAGCCCTGCGCCCACGGCGAGTGCCCTGGCTCCGCTCAGGTTCATGGGTGTGTTCATAATCGATCCTTTCTGCTCGTCACGGACTGTTTCCGTGATGGTTGGACGAATGGGGACAGGGTGCTGCCCCTGCGAGCGCGTCGGCCACTAGCCTTCTGCCTGTGCCACCCGCACTTTGACGCGCGTCGGATTGCCGTGGGTGTCGTAGGTCTTGGCATCGAGTGCCTGAATCTCGATATATGCCTCGCCTTCTTGGATATCGCCGGCGGGGCAGGTCTCAACCGTCTTGCCGGCTTCGACCACACCGGACTCATAGATGGTCTCGTCGTTTTGAATCACGCGGAAGCGCTGGGGAAACTTGTTGTCTTGGACGTTTTGCACGTTGACGCGCAACTTGCCGCCTTCCTGCAACTGTGCGACCGGCGCGACCGAGATCGTCATCATGTTGTCGCGGACGATGGCGTCGAGCTCATCCTGGATTTCTTGGCGCGATTTACCTTCTGCCGTCGTGACTGAGGCGCCCGCTTCGGGCACGGGCTGCGACTGCCAGGCGTATAGCCCTACGGCGATGAGGGCGCAGACGACAGCCAGGCAGACAACGACGAGTTTCTTGCGACGCCCCAGTCCTGCAAGGCGGGGCGGCTTCTTCGCACTCATGCGGCGTCCTTGGTGGTGTAGACACGTGCGAACGTGGACGGGTCCGCTCCAAAGAGCATGTGAAGCATCAGGCGGCGCGAGTAGATGAGCTCGTCGAAGTCGTGAGGGAGCTCGATGTTGTGGATACGCGCGATGTGGTGGGCGAGCGCCGAGAACGACTCGGGGTCGCAGATCACATCGGTGGTGACGTGGTAGACCTCCGTACCTGGAAATGCATCTTCGTCGAAAGGCAAGAGATAGGGGTCGTCATCGACTTCGATGGCGAAACCGTATTGGGGCCAGTAATATGCCATGGAAACCTCCCTGCTCTGGGGCCAAAACTCCTATTGGTTTGGCTGTCGATGCCGACCGTATCAGCCGCAACTTGCCCAATAACTAACCAATTGCTTGACGAGCCGATATCTCCGCAGGTAAAAGCATGTGAAAAAAATCTCAACTATTTTTGACTGATAAATGCACATGTTGTGGCTGCGCGGCAACGTGTGGCAAAAGCGTCGCTTGTCCCGAAAATTCCACCGTTCGCCGAATTGCGCGAACGTTAAAAACGTCAATTATGGAGACGGTCTCGAACATGTCGGTGAAACGATGCGGTAACATTTCCCTGCAAACACTGTAGTTAGCTAAAGGGGGAGTTCGCGTGTCTGCAACCATCAAACCCTTCACCGACGAGTTCGAAGAGTATGGTCGCGATGAGTCTCGCACATCGGGCGAGGCCTCGAGCATCTCGTTTCCGACAACGGAGGACGAGGTCCGCGCCATTATGGAAAAGCTCCATGCCGAGCGTGTCCCGGTGACGGTTCAGGGCGCCCGGACCGGTCTTGCCGCCGGCGCCGTGCCTCATGGCGGTCACATTCTCAATACTTCCCGCATGAATCGCTACCTAGGCATTCGCCGCGATGAGCAGGGCCGCTTTCTTTTGCGCGTGGCGCCCGGCGTCGTGCTGTCTGAGCTGCGCAAGCAACTGGGCAAGAAAGTGCTGCCGACTGCCGGCTGGGACCAGGCATCGATTGAGGCCTACGAGGAGTTCCAGGAAGCTCCCGAGCAATTCTTTCCTACCGATTCCACCGAGGCGTCTGCCTGCCTGGGCGGTATGGCGGCATGCAACGCTTCCGGCGCCCGTAGCTACGCTTACGGCCCCATGCGCCCTCACATCACGGGCCTTCATGTCGTGCTGACCGATGGCGACCTGCTCGAGCTTCACCGTGGCGAGGTTTTTGCACAGGGTCGTCGCCTTTCGCTCGTCACGGTGCAGGGCCGCACGCTCGAGCTCGACCTTCCCGACTACACCATGCCCAAGACCAAAAATGCTTCGGGCTATTTCGTTGCTGACGATATGGATGCCATCGATCTGTTTATCGGTGCCTGTGGCACACTCGGCGTCATCACCGAGCTCGAGATTGCCCTGCAGGCGGCGCCTGCGGTCGTTTGGGGCGTGAGCTGCTTCTTTGACAGCGAAGACAAGGCCGTGTCCTTCACCGATTCTGTACGTCCCGTCCTGTCCCACGCGGCTGCCATCGAATATTTCGATGCGGGCGCCCTGGATATCCTGCGCCGTCAGCGTGAGCAGTCGACTGCGTTCGCCTCGCTGCCGGCGCTCGACAAAGACGCCAAGGTCTGTGTCTACGTGGAGCTCGACTGCGACGACGAAGCCCAGGCGACTGAGGAGCTGTATCACTTGGGGTGGGTACTGGAGCTTGCGGGCGGCAGCGACGATGCGACATGGGTCGCGCGCACCGAGGTCGATCGCGAGTGTCAGCGATTCTTCCGCCATGCGGTGCCCGAGAGCGTCAACATGCTCATCGACGAGCGTCGCCGCACGGACCACACCATTACCAAGCTGGGGTCGGATATGTCGGTGCCCAACGCACACTTGGCCGATGTCATCGCCCTTTATCGCCGCACGTTGGCCGAAAGTGGGCTTGAATCTGCCGCCTGGGGGCACATCGGTAACAACCATCTGCATGTGAACATTCTGCCGCGCAATGCGCAGGATTACCGCCGCGGCGGAGAGCTCTTTGCCCAGTGGGCTTCCGAGGTCACGGCCATGGGCGGCGCCGTCTCCGCCGAACACGGCGTCGGCAAGATCAAGGCGGGCTTCTTGGAGACGATGTACGGTCACGAGGCCATGGTCGAGTCGGCGCGGCTCAAGCTCCAGCTCGATCCTGCCGGGCAGCTGGGCCGCGGTAACCTGTTTTCGGAGCAGCTCTTGGATGAGCTCGTCCAGAAAGGGGGCGCGTGAAGATGAGCGATTTCCATATGGTGGTGTGTGTCAAGGCGGTGCCGGGCAGCACCGAGGTCAAGATGGACCCCAAGACCAATACCATCGTGCGCGATGGTAAGCAGGCGGTCATTAATCCCTTTGACGCGAGCGCTTTGGAATGCGCGCTGGCGCTGAAGGACGACTTTATCGACTTTGGCATGGACGTGCGCGTAACGGTGGTGTCGATGGGCATCCCCGCGACTGAATCGCTATTGCGCGACTGCATCGCCCGAGGCGCCGATGACGCACTGCTGCTAACCGATCGCGCCTTTGCAGGTGCCGATACCCTGGCAACCACCTATGCCCTCAAGTGCGGCATCGAGGCGCTCGACGAGGACTTCGACCTGCTCATCTGCGGCAAGATGGCGGTGGACGGCGATACGGCCCAGATTGGTCCCGAGCTTGCCGGTGCCTTCGAGATTCCCTGCGTGACCGACGTGAGTTGCGTGCAGAGTGCGGGCTTTACGACCTGTGGTTCACTGGCGCTTGTTCACGGCTGCGATGCCGGCGAGGAGACGGTCTATCTTGAGATGCCGTGCGCGATGACGACTGCCAAGGAGATTGGCCAACTGCGTATGCCGAGTATCGCCGGTATTCGTGCGGCCGAGGAGGCGGACGTGCGCGTGGTCAACGCTGCCGACGTGAACGCCGACCCCGCGCGCTGCGGTCTTGCCGGCTCGCCGACACAGGTCGTGCGATCGTTTGTGCCCGACCGCGACCAAACGTGCGAGGCCGTTGACGGAACGGCGTCCGAGCAGGCGGCGAAACTTGCCAAGATTATCGAGGGGATGGCATAGATGAGCGGACTGATTATCGATAGCGAAGCCTGTATCGGCTGTGGTCGCTGCGTTCGCGCCTGTGCCTCGGGCGGCATCGTAGTGGAAGGCGAGCGGCCCAACCGTTGCGCCCGCGTAACCGACGGCTGCATCCTATGCGGCGGGTGCGTCGACGCTTGCCCCGTCAATGCCATTTCGATCGAGCGCGACGAGGCCGCTGGCGCGGTTGACCTCGATGCATATCGAGACATTTGGGTATTCGCGCAGACCGACGAGCACGATACGGTGGCTCCCGTTGCCTTCGAGCTCATGGGCAAGGGCCGCGAGCTTGCGGATACACGCGGCTGTCGCCTGGTGGCGCTGGTCGGCATGGGCCCCGAGGGTTCTCTCGGTGACCTGGAGCATCTGGTTTGCGCCGGTGCAGACGAGGTCCTGATCTGTCGCGACGAGCGTCTGCGCCAGAACGATGTGGAGGTCTACGCTCGCCTCGTCTGCGATTTGGTGGCAGAGCGCAAGCCCGAGGCCATTCTGTACGGAGCGACCGCCTTTGGCCGCGAACTGGCACCCGGCGTTGCCGTGCGTTTGCAGACGGGCCTTACGGCTGACTGCACCGTGCTTTCGATGGATACGGAGACGGGGCTGCTGCAACAGACGCGTCCGGCGTTTGGCGGCAACCTGATGGCCACCATCGTCTGCCCCAATCATCGTCCCCAGATGGCAACGGTGCGCCCCGGCATCTTTAAGGCGCCCGACTTTGACTACGGCCGCTCCGGCACGATCACCCAGATAGCACTTGCGGATGATGCTAAGGCTCGTGTCGAGATCTCGATTCCCGCCGAGGAGTGGGGACAGCAGGCTTCAATCGCCGATGCCGAGCGCCTGGTCGTGGTAGGTCGCGGCATTGGTTCCAAGAAAAACCTGCCGCTGATGCGAAGGCTCGCCGAGGCTCTGGGAGCCGAGCTTGGCTGCACGCGACCCGTCGTGGAGGCCGGCTGGTTGGAGTATCGCCATCAGATTGGCCAGACGGGCGTATCGGTTTCGCCCAAGATTCTTGTGAGTATCGGTGTTTCGGGCGCCATCCAGCATCTTGCCGGCATCGGTGGGGCGGAATGCATCATCGCCATCAACGAGGACCCGGATGCCCCCATCTTTGGTGCTGCCCAGTACAAGGTTGTCGGTGATGCCGTCGAGGTCGTCGAGGAGCTGCTAGCCCAGCTTGAGCGCTAGGCGCGCGCCAGCCAGTCGCGCATCTCTTCCCTAAGACGGCTCCAGGTTGCCTGTGTGGCGGGGTCGGTAAAGGGCTGCGTAATACCAAAGGGCGCGTCGAGCAGGCGGTAGATATCGCCCTGCTCGCGCGCCAGCGCGCGGCTCGCCGGATAGACGAGCTCAAACATAAAGCAGATGAGTCCTACCAGGTAGTCCGCGGGCTCGTCGCGTTCATCACGTGCGACGCAGCGGTGCTCGTCAAAGGCGGCCAACGTCGGCGCCGAGAAGTGGCTGGCGAGAAATGCGTTCTCATCCACCTTGAGGATGGTGTCAACGGTGCTGTCGGCGATGGTGCGCATAATGTCGATTTTGTCGCCATCGCGCACGATATCGCAGAAGCACCGTGTACGCTCGTCGAGTTGCGCCGGCAGGCGAAAGTCACTGTGATAGGCGATGCTCGCGCGGATGAGCTCGTCTTCTGCCGGGCTGTCGATAAAGTCGCGGATACTTGTTGCCGCGGGCGCGTCTGCAGGGTTTTTGCCAAAGAGGACCTCGAGGCCCAACTTCGCATGGCTCATGCTCTCGGCATCCTTAAACGTGTCCCAGCGTCGCAGCTGCTCAAAGCGGCCCATATCGTGCAACAGCCCACAAAGCCACGCCAGGTCAATGTCCTGCGGTGTCCAGTCCTGCTTGCGTGCCACGGCATCGCATGCCTCGGCAACGTGGTACGTATGCTCGATTTTGAGCGCGATACGCGGATTGGCGGCATCGTAGGCATCGGTGTAGGTCCTGAAGGCCGCGATTGCCCCCGTTCGATCGATAGCTGTCATAACGACTTCCTAAAAAAGCTGTGTCTTTCTGTGTCTTTCGATCCGGTGGCAATTGTAGGTGAACTCGGTTGCCGCCGGGCGATGATTCTGCCATGTCGTCGAATGCGGCTCAGAAAGCTTGTCGGGACGAGGAACGCCATGGTGCTCAAAATCGTTAAAACCGTCTGGCCGGTGATGCTTACCAATGTTGCGATAGGTGCGCCGTTGTCGATGTTCCCACCGCTATTGCGGGTTTTGTCTGCACATCGCTCTTTATTTGCCTGCTCTTTTCGCAGCGGCTGTCGGCGTCGTTGCGGTGGCAATCAAGACAAAGTCGATGTTGTGGTGCTGCGTCTCGGGTATCGGGCTCTATATCGTTTTGAGCCTCGTATAGGAGTGGGGTGCGTTTACCGTCCGGGCCCCACGAATCGGATTTCTCACCGAGCCGGTCTGCTTCTTCTGGTACCATGGTCAAACTTTACTGTAGCAAAGCATGACGTGGGCTTTTGTTCTGCGTCGGCGGAAATGGGGGTTTCATGGCACAGGAAGCGATCGCCAACGAGCAGAAGAAATTCAAAGTACCGCGCATTCCGGGTGACATCATGATCTACCCGATGATCGTCGGCCTTTTGCTCAATACCTTCTGCCCGCAGGTCTTCGAGATCGGCGGCTTCTTTACCGCCGCCTGCCGCGGCGGTTCCAATACCATCGTCGCCGCGATCCTGTTGTTCGTGGGTGCCGGCATCAGCTTTAAGTCCACGCCGGGTGCCATCAAGACCGGCATCGTCGTACTGATTCCTAAGCTTGTGGTGGCAGCCGTGCTGGGCTTGAGCGTTGCGTATTTCTTTAACGACAACTTTTTGGGCCTGAGCTCGGTTTCCATCATCGGCGGCATAACGTTTTGCAACATGGCGCTCTACACGGGCATCATGGGCGAGTTTGGCGACGAGTCCGAGCAGGGCGCCGTGGGCATCCTGTTCTTCACGGCGGGCCCTGCGGTTACCATGATCATTCTTGGTGTCTCTGGTCTTGCCAACATTCCCGTTGGCACCATCATCGGTTCCATCCTGCCGCTCGTGATTGGCATGGTTTTGGGCAACCTCTTCCCGTTCATCAAGAACCTGCTGGTTCCCGGCACCAATCCTGCGATCGCCGTCATCGGATTTCAACTCGGTGCGTCTATGAGCCTGTCGAGCTTTATCGCCGGCGGCATTTCCGGCATCTTGCTGGGCCTTGTCACGTTGTTTGTCGTCGGTCCCATCACCTTTGCGTTCGAGCGCCTGTGCGGCGGTAACGGCAAAGCCGCCGTGGCTTGTTCCACCATCGCCGGCACGGCTATGACCACGCCGGTTGCTCTTGCCGAGGTCGCGCCGCGCTATGCCGAGCTTGCGCCCACCGCATACGCTCAGATCGCCACCGCCGTCATCATCACGGCAATCATGGCTCCGATTCTGACCGGTTGGGTCGATAAGAAGTTCTACCAGGGCAAGGAAGACCTGTCGCCCGCCGGTGTCGAGGCCATCGAGGAAGCCGTCGCGGCCGACATCGATGGCGAGTAGCCATCGGCGTCCATCAATGATGCTGGCGTGCAACTCGCGCCGTGAGAGCGCCCGGGCGCTCTGGTATTATTCCCTTATTCCCCTCTGGATTGGGGGAGTTATGGTGATGCGTGCGGCTCGGAGAAGCGCTGTCGGTTTGATGATGGGGAGATGGGCCTGGTGGTCAAGGCGCTCAAGATTGAGATATTCCTGCTAAGCATGATTGTTCTTATCGGGCTTGCCGTGCGGAGTCGTCGCTCCTTGTTCTCGAGCACCCAGCAGCTATTGTTTAGCATGCTTGGCTACACCTCTGCCGCGTACATATTATTCGATATGATCTGGGTGCTATTGGATGGTGTGGACGGCACGTTGGGCATTGCTGTCAACTGGATTTCCAACGCGGTTTCGTTTTCGCTCTTTGCCATCGTGTGTCTCATTTGGTTTATCTATTCCGAGACGGTGCAGGGTTCTCGCCTTTTGGCCTCGCGCTATAGGGTGGTGCTTGTAGCGTCGCCTACGGTTCTGGTGGTCGTGCTGGCGTTTACCAGTTACTGGACGCACGCCCTGTTCTATATCGATTCGCAGGGCGTGTATAGTCGCGGCTCTGCTTATATGATCCAGCCCATTGTCAGCTACTGTTACGTTATACATACGTCCCTACATGCGTTTGTGCAATCTCGCAGGGTCGAGAGCCTGCAGACGAAGACCATCTATCGAACCTTGGCATTTTTCGCCATTCCGGCCCTGGTGGGCGGTACCTTTCAGGTTGTATACTCGTTGCCCGGCCTTTGTGTCGGCATAATGATTAGCATATTGCTGCTCTACATTGTCTTCCAGGAGCAGCTCATCTCGACCGACCCGTTGACTGGCCTCAACAATCGCAACCGTTTTGAGACCTATATACTGTCGCTCTTCTCAAATGTGGATCAGGCCAAAGACGTGTATCTGCTTGTGATGGACGCCGACGGCTTTAAGCAGATTAACGACCG
The DNA here is from genome assembly GCF_050313455.1 of Collinsella sp. SGI.180. Lineage (NCBI taxonomy): Bacteria > Bacillati > Actinomycetota > Coriobacteriia > Coriobacteriales > Coriobacteriaceae > Collinsella > Collinsella sp. SGI.180. The sequence goes on along the minus strand of NZ_JBNPLL010000006.1, from coordinate 7,944 downwards.
CTATGGACATGTGGAGGGCGACCATGCTCTTCAGGTCATATCCGCTGCGCTCAAAGAAGTCTGCTCGGCGTCTGGTAGCTTTATCGCGCGTTATGGCGGCGATGAGTTCGTGGTGCTTCAAAAGGCGATAGCGGAGCAGGATATCTTGCATCTGTGCGCGGCAATCAACGACGAGCTCGCGCGCGCCGAGGTTCCGTATCTGTTGCGGATGTCCATCGGCTACGCACGGGTTGGTGATGGCGTCGATACCTGGCAAGACTTGCTCCGTGCTGCCGACGCGGAGCTCTACCGCGTAAAGCGCGAGAAGAAGAAAGTCGGCGTCCAGATACGCTAAAAAAGGGGGCGCACGACCGTTGCGATGGTCGTGCGCCCCCTCTGCGCTTTCGGGGACTAGTATCGGCTGTCGAAGATGCGCCTCGTCTTTTTCTCGGAGCGGGGTAGCTCACCAGGCGCGGCGTGGCATCGCCATGGTTTTCGATGGGGTTAAACGCGTCTGCGGCCTTGCCGCTGGAGTAGGCGTCTGCAATCTGCGGCAGGCGCTCGTTAACCTCGCCATGGGCGGCAAACGAACGGCGCGGGAAGATAACCCATTTGGGATCCTTCTCAAAGGTGCCAGCGGGATGTGCGACGGTATGCTCGGGTACCTCCAAATAGGTTGAGGCGTGACATATGCGGGTGGTGGGGCGCACGATAACGGGCGTATGGTAGCGCTCCGAGATTTCAAATGCCTCTTGCATCATCGCGTAACCCTGCTCCAGATTTTGCGGATCGAGCACGGGGATCTTCGCAAATGCGGCAAAGCGGCGCGTGTCCTGCTCAGTTTGAGAGGAGATGGGGCCGGGATCATCGGCGACAAACAGCACCAGACCGCCCTTGATGCCCACGTAGTTGAGGCTCATGAGCGGGTCGGAGGCAACGTTTAGTCCGACTTGTTTGCAGGTAAAAAGGCAGCGCGCTCCTGCATACGATGCACCTGCCAGCACCTCGAGCGCGGCTTTTTCGTTGGTCGACCACTCGACGTGGACACCCTCGGCACTACCTTGGGCCTTGAGTTTGGCAACTGTCTCGACAAGTTCCGTCGACGGCGTGCCCGGGTAACCGGCGACCACGCGAACGCCCGCCGCAAGCGCGGCATACGCAAAGGCCTGGTTTCCCATAACCAGTTTCTTATGCATCTGTATCCCCTCGATGTCGCCGGCGCGTTACGGCAAGACGGCGTCTGTCGCCGCGACTCGGTACGAAATCAACGAGATACAGTGTACTCCATTAAGCTAAAGTGAGAGCTGCCCTTTTCCAAACGGGGTGGTTTGTTAGGCCTTTTTAGGTTTGTTGACAATGATGATGCCACTGCAGACCAAGAGCAGGGCCACAATTACGGTAACGGGGCTCGTGCCAGCGCCCTCTCCGAGCAACAACGCGCTCAACAGCACGCCAAAGACCGGGTTCATAAAGCCAAAGACCGAAACGCGGCTAACGGGGTTGACGGCGAGTAGGCGGGACCACAGCGAGTACGCGACGGCGGAAATGAGCGCCATATAAATGATGAGCGCGATGGCGGGGGCGATTTCGGTGGGGAATAGCGCGCCGCCCATCAAAAACCCGATGGCGGTAAGGATCAAACCGCCGACTAAAAACTGCCAGCCGGCGAGCAAGACGCCGTCATGCTCGCGCGAGAAGATGCCAATGAGGCAGGTCGACAGGGCGCCCGCAATAGTGGAAGCCAAGATAAATCCCTCGCCGTCGAGTGTAAAGCCAAAGGTGCCGTCCGCACCCGAAAGGTTGACGAATGCGACGCCGGCAAAGCCCAGTACGCAGCCGAGCACCTTGGTCGCATCGAGCTTTTCGGTGCGAAACGCCAGAGCGGCAAAGAGGATGGCGAGGAAGTTGGCGCTGGCCTCGATGATGGAACTCGACATGGCGCTGGCGCGCGAGAGTCCCAGGTAGAAAAAGAAGTACTGCCCGATAGTCTGGAAGAGCGACAGGATGCAGATGGGCTTAATGTCGCGAGCCTGTGGAACGAGTGGGCCGCGCTGGGCCGCGCTCATCCCAACGATAACCAGGGCGCCGGCAAGCGTGAAGCGCAAGCCCGCAAAGAGCAGCTGCGAGGCGCTATCGTGCGCGGGGATGCCAAAGAGCTCATAGCCGATCTTGATGCAGGGGAAAGCCGACCCCCAGAGTGCGCAGCAGACGAGGCAGCCCAGGATGAGTCCGGGCAGGGTGGCGAGATACGGCTTGCGGCTTTCCATGATGTCCTTCCTGTATGCGCGAAGTAAAAAAGAACCCGCCACCGGGTGTGCCGGTGGCGGGTGTTGTTACCCGAGGGGATTGTACCCGATGGGAACGTATTTAAGCGAAGTAGGCTACGCCGCTCTCAAAGATCGGCATGAACTTATCGCCGGGGACATGCTCGGGCACGTTGCGGTACAGGTTGTCGCCGCGACGCTCGGCATGGCCCATCTTGCCCAGGACGCGGCCGTCGGGGCTCGTGATGCCCTCGATGGCGAGCGCGGAGCCGTTGGGGTTGACGGAGAGATCCATGCTGGGCTTGCCATCCTCGCCCACGTACTGGGTGGCGACCTGGCCGTTGGCGATCAGCTGGGCGAGCACTTCATCGTTGGCGACAAAGCGGCCCTCGCCGTGGCTGATGGCGACGGTGTAGGGGTCGTCCAGACTGCACTGCGACAGCCACGGGGACAGGTTGGACGAGATGCGGGTGCGCACCAGACGGCTCTGATGGCGACCGATGGTGTTGAACGTCAGCGTGGGCGCATCGGGCGTGGCGTCGACGATGTCGCCGTAGGGCACCAGGCCGAGCTTGATCAGGGCCTGGAAGCCGTTGCAGATGCCCAGCATCAGGCCGTCGCGGGCCTTGAGCAGGTCGCGGACTGCCTCGGTGACCTCGGGAGCGCGGAAGAACGCCGTGATGAACTTGGCGGAGCCGTCGGGCTCGTCGCCGCCCGAGAAGCCGCCGGGAATCATGACGATCTGGCTTGCACGGATGCGGCGGGCGAGCTCGTGGGTGCTCTCGGCGACGGCCTCGGGCGTGAGGTTGTTGATCACGAAGGTGTCGGCCTCGGCGCCGGCGGCGCGGAAGGCGCGGGCGCTATCGTACTCGCAGTTGTTGCCGGGGAACACAGGGATGATCACGCGCGGGCGGGCGATCTTGGCGCCGCCGTACACGTGGATATCCTTGGCGCGGAAGTCGATGGCCTCGACCTCTGGGGTCTCGCCGGCGCTGCGGTAGGCGAAGACGCCTTCGATACCGCTCTCCCAGGCCTCCTGGAGCTCGGCGAGCTCGATGACTTCGGAGCCGGTGTCGATGACATAGCCCTCGACGGTGGTACCCAGGGGCTCGACGACAACGCCGTCGGCGACCTCGGGCAGCTCGGCGTCCTCGGCGAGCTCGACGATAAAGCTGCCGTAGAGCGGGGTGAAGAGGCTCTCCACGTCCACATCTTCGGCAAGCTCGATACCGATCTGGTTGCCGACGCACATCTTAAAGAGGCTCTCGGCGCCGCAGCCGTAGCCGGGCGTGGAGACGGCCAGGGCGTCGCCGGTAGCGGTGAGCGCCTCGACGGCGTCAAACGCGGCGAGCAGCTGCTGGGCATCGGGGCGGTAATCCTCGCCATAGGTGGCGGGGGCGATGCGAACGACGCGGTGCGTGAGGCCCTTAAACTCGGGGGAGACGGCGCGGGCGGCACGGCCCACGGCGACAGCGAAGCTGATCAGGGTCGGCGGAACGTTGAGCTCGCCGGCCTCGTCCTCAAACGAGCCGCTCATGGAATCCTTGCCGCCGATGGCGCCGGCACCCAGGTCGACCTGGGCCATAAGGGCGCCCAGGACGGCTGCCATGGGCTTGCCCCAACGTTCGGGCTCGGTGCGCAGGCGCTCAAAGTACTCCTGGAAGGAGAGGTAGGCGCGCTTGTGCTCAAAGCCGGCGGCAACGAGCTTGGCGATGGACTCGACCACGGACAGGTAGGCGCCTGCAAACTGGTCGGCCTCCATCAGGTAGGGGTTGAAGCCCCATGCCATAGCGCTCGCCGTGGTGGTCTCGCCGTCCACGGGGAGCTTGGCGACCATGGCAGAGCTCGGGGTGAGCTGCGTCTTGCCGCCAAAGGGCATGAGCACGGTAGCGGCACCGATGGTGGAGTCGAAGCGCTCGGAAAGGCCCTTGTTGGAGGCGACGTTGAGATCGGTGACAAGCGAGGTCATGCGCTCGGCAAGCGTGGTGCCGGCCCAGCTGGGTTGCCACACGCTGCGGGCACACACGTGGGCGACCTGGTGCTTGGGTGCGCCGTTGGAGTTGAGGAACTCGCGGGACAGATCGACGATGGCGACGCCGTTCCAGGCCATACGCATGCGCGGCTCGGCGGTAACCTCGGCGATGACGGTCGCCTCCAGGTTCTCCTCGGCGGCATAACCCATGAACTCCTCGACGTCACCGTCGGCGACGGCGCAGGCCATGCGCTCCTGGGACTCGGAGATAGCGAGCTCGGTTCCGTCCAGGCCATCGTACTTCTTGGTCACGGTGTCCAGGTCGACATACAGGCCGTCGGCAAGCTCGCCCACGGCGACCGAGACGCCGCCGGCGCCAAAGTCGTTGCAGCGCTTGATCAGGCGGCAGGCGTCGCCGCGGCGGAACAGACGCTGCAGCTTGCGCTCGACCGGGGCGTTGCCCTTCTGGACCTCGGCACCCGAGGTTTCGATGGAATCGGTATTCTGGGTCTTGGAGGAGCCGGTGGCGCCGCCGATGCCGTCACGGCCGGTGCGGCCGCCCAGCAGGATGATCTTGTCGGTGGGGGCGGGGCACTCGCGACGCACGTGGTTTGCCGGGGTGGCGCCCACGACGGCGCCGACCTCCATGCGCTTGGCCACGTAGCCGGGGTGATAGAGCTCGTTGACCTGACCGGTGGCAAGGCCGATCTGGTTGCCGTAGCTGGAGTAGCCGGCGGCAGCGGTGGTCACGAGCTTGCGCTGCGGCAGCTTGCCCTCGAGCGTCTCGGAGACCGGGACGGTGGGGTCGCCGGCGCCGGTGACGCGCATGGCCTGGTACACATAGCTGCGGCCAGAGAGCGGGTCGCGGATGGCGCCGCCCACGCAGGTGGCGGCACCGCCGAAGGGCTCGATCTCGGTCGGGTGGTTGTGGGTCTCGTTCTTAAACAGGAACAGCCAGTCCTGGTCCTCGCCGTCGACATCGACCTTCACCTTGACGGTGCAGGCGTTGATCTCCTCGGACTCGTCGACATCGGTCATGACGCCGGTCTTCTTAAGGTACTTGGCACCGATGGTGCCCATGTCCATGAGGCAGACGGGCTTGGCGTCGCGACCGAGCTCGTGGCGCATCTCCATATAGCGGTCGAAGGCCTGCTGTACCACGGCGTCATCGATTGTCACATCGTCCAGGACGGTACCGAAGGTGGTGTGGCGGCAGTGGTCGGACCAATAGGTGTCGATCACGCGGATCTCGGTGATGGTGGGGTCGCGGTCCTCATCGCGGAAGTACTGCTGGCAGAAGGCGATGTCCGCCTCGTCCATGGCAAGGCCGCGCTCGGAGATAAAGGCGGCAAGGCCGGCCTCGTCGAGTTCGCGGAAGCCGTCGAGCACCTCGACGGGCTGGGGCTCGGGGGTCTCCATGTACAGCGTCTCGGGTAGGTCGAGCGAGGCGATGCGGGCCTCGACGGGATTCACCACGTAGTGCTTGATGGCCTCGATGGCGGCTTCGTCCAGAGTGCCCGAGATCATATAGACCTTGGCGGAGCGCACGGCGGGGCGCTCGCCCTGGCTGATGAGCTGCACGCACTCGCTGGCGGAGTCGGCGCGCTGGTCAAACTGGCCAGGCAGGAATTCGACGGCAAAGACGGCGCCATCGCTTGCGGGGAGTTCGTCGTAGGTCACATCGACCTGGGGCTCGCTAAAGACGGCCGGCACGCAGGAGCGGAAAAGCTCCTCGTCGATGCCCTCGACGTCGTAGCGGTTGATGATCCTCAGGGCCTCGATGCCCTTGATGCCGAGAATTTCGGTCAGCTCGCCCTTGAGCTGCTGAGCCTCGACGTCGAACCCGGGTTTCTTCTCCACGTAAATACGAGAGACCATTGGTTCCTGCCTTCCTGATCGGTTGGGCGTACGGTGCGGTATGCGGCAGCGGTCGGTTTGCGGGACAAGCCTCGCGGTCGCCTTGAGCCACATGTTTGTAAACGTCACTATGATACGACAGCTCATGGCGTATTGAGGACGGCGAGGGTGCTACAGTGAAGCGCAAACAAGAGAAAGGCATCACATGGCATTCGTTTCGCTCGCCATCATCGCGCTTGTGGCCTTCGCAAGCCCCTTTATCGCATCGGCGATTCCCGGAAAGCCCGTTCCCGAGACGGTCTTTTTGCTCGTGTTCGGCGCGGTGCTGGGACCTCACATGCTCGGCGTCATCCATGTAGATGCCGAGGTATCGCTTGTGTCCGAGCTCGGTCTGGCCTTTTTGTTCCTGCTTGCCGGCTTTGAGATCGACCCCAAGAACATCACGGGCGTCGAGGGACGCTACGGCATGGCGACGTGGGTCGTCACGTTTGGCATTGCCTGGCTTGCCGTGCGCTTTACCCCGTGGTTCTCGGTCAGCCATTTCGACGGTATCGCCGTGACGCTGGCGCTCACTTCGACGGCGCTCGGCACGCTCGTGCCCATCATGCGTGAGCGTTCGCTGACCGGCACGCGCGTGGGCGACTCCATCCTTGCCTATGGCACGTGGGGAGAGCTCGGTCCCGTGCTTGCCATGTCGGTGCTGCTCTCCGCTCGTACTGGTATCCAGACGCTCGTGATCCTCGGCTTGTTTGCACTGGTCTGTGTGCTGTTGGCCGTGGTTCCGAGCCGCTCCAAGCGCGTCGGCAGCCGCTTCTTTGCGTTTGTCGAGGAGCGGGCCGACACGACGTCGCAGACGTTCGTGCGCCTGACGGTGCTCATCCTGGTCACACTCGTGGCATTTTCCGCCATCTTTGACCTCGACATCGTGTTGGGCTCTTTTGCCGCCGGCTTTGTCCTGCGCTATATCATCCCCGAGGGCAACCATACGCTCGAGACCAAGCTCGATGGCCTGGCCTATGGCTTTTTGATTCCGGTGTTCTTTACCGTGTCGGGCGCAAAGATTGACCTGACGGCCGTGGCGTCGCGCCCGGGTCTGCTCGTGGGCTTTATCGCGGCGTTGCTGATCATTCGCGCCGTGCCGATCCTTGTCTCTATGAGCATTTGTCCCGCGACACGTGACGTTTCGGCGTATGGCCGCATTACCGTGGCCCTGTACTGCACCACGGCCCTGCCGATCATCGTCGCCGTGACGAGTGTGGCCGTCAACGCGGGCGCGCTGTCGCAAGACGTCGCCTCGGTTATGGTAGCCGCCGGTGCCATCACGGTGTTCTTGATGCCGCTGCTCGCGCAGCTCTTCTATCGCGTGGTCGATGCCGCGCCGGCCACTGCCGTGGCAGAGGTCGCCGAGCACCCTGCCGACGCACTCGATATCCTGCGCGCTCACCACGACCTAGCGAGCCTGCTCGCGCGCGAGCATGAGCTTTTGACCTCGCATGGCCATGGGCGTTCGCTCGACGGCATACCTACCCTTGATTCCATTGCTGACCGCCTCTCGACCGAGGCGGCAAGCGGCCACATCGATGCCCGTATCGTGGACGCCGCTCATTTGCTGGCTGAGAAGACCTATGGCGACGAGATCGACCCGTCCAAGCTGACTCCGCGTGAGCGCCGCCGCCTGGAGCGCGCCAAGCTCGCCGTGCGCGAATACCGCCGCCGCATGCTGGAGCTCTACGCACGCGATGAAGCCCAGGACGACGACGGCAAATAACGAGATGCTTCCCTAGGGGAAGCCGCGTCCCGCTTTAAAGACCCGAAACGGGACGCAGTTTCCGCATCGGCCCCCATCGGGAAGTCACATCCCAGAATGGACGC